>NZ_JAELTL010000020.1:0-87838 GCF_016428815.1 Serratia sp. ASV30
CAGAATGCGATTACCCACGGGATATGACGATCCACGAAATGTTCGAGGCGCAGGTAGCAAGAACCCCAGAGAATATCGCACTGGTGTTTGAGGGGGTGAGCCTGACCTATCGGCAGTTGAATGAACGGGCTAACCGCTTGTCGGTTTACTTGAGAGAACGCTTTGCTGTCCGCACTGGCGATCTGGTGGCGTTGTGTTTAAACCGCTCTGAGTATATGCAGGTCGCGATACTGGCCATTCTCAAGGCGGGGGGCGCTTACGTACCACTGGATCCGCTGGCACCGGATGACCGGGTGAGCTATATGCTGGACAACGCCGGTATTGATATCATCTTGACGGCACACCCCGGCGATGAGAAAGCCGCTGCCCTAGCGGCAACCGGCAGAACCGTCATTGATATCGCCGATCGGGAAACGTCAGCTGATATTGCCCGCTACCCAGGCGAAAACCAGCCTTCATCGGTGCGGTCTACCGATTTGGCTTACATCATCTATACCAGCGGGACCACGGGCAATCCTAAAGGCGTCATGCTAGAGCATCACAGCGTGATCAACCGTATTGTCTGGATGCACAAGCAATATCCGATCACGGCGCAGGATCGTATCTTGCAAAAGACCAACTACACCTTCGATGTTTCAGTGTGGGAGCTGTTCTGGGCTAACTGGTTCGGGGCCTGTACCGTTTTTGCCTCGCAGGAGGCCTATAAAGATAATGTCTATCTGGCAGAACTGATTGAACAGCAACAGGTCACGACGCTCCATTTCGTTCCTTCAATGCTGTCGGCATTCCTTGAAACCCTGGAGGGGCAGAGTGCGTTGCAGGCAAAACTGGGCAGCCTTAACTACCTGTTTTGCAGCGGAGAGGCGTTAAACGTGGGGGAAGTCAGAAAATGCCAGCGCTTACTGCCGCATTGCCAGATCCACAATCTCTATGGCCCAACGGAAGCGACGGTGGATGTGCTGTTCTACGACTGTAACGCACGCTCCATCAAGGATGTGTTAATCGGTAAGCCGATCGACAATACTTCCGCCTACGTGCTGAATGCACAAATGCAACCCATTCCACCGGGGGCTATTGGCGAGTTATTCATTGGTGGCGTCGGTGTTGCTAGAGGTTACGTGAATAATAAGCCATTGACAGATAAGGTTTTCCTGAGTAATCCATTCCAGGGCAGTGAGGAAAAGCGACGGGGTTACAATGGCCGGATGTATAAAACCGGCGACGTGGTACGCTATTTAGCCGATGGCAATATCCAATATCTGGGCCGCAATGACTTCCAGGTTAAAGTGCGCGGTTACCGTATTGAGTTGGGAGAAATCGAAACGCGCCTGGCCAGTTATCCGGACGTTAATCATGCGGTGGTGATCGCCAGTGAGCGTGGCAGCAACGATAAATATCTGGTGGCTTATTATGTTGCCGCGCAGGAAATTTCCACCGAAAAGCTATGCGCTCATCTGCGGGAAACCCTGCCAGATTATATGGTACCTGGCGTATTTGTTCATTTGACGGCGCTGCCGGTGACCTCCAACGGTAAGCTGAACAGAAGGTTGTTACCTGAGCCGCAAATAACCCATTCCGTGACCTACGTGGCACCGGAAAACAAGGTTGAAAAAACGCTGTGTGAGTTACTCGCCGATACGCTGCAAGTTTCCTTTGAGGCAATCAGCATGGAGGATAACTTCTTTGCGTTGGGCGGCAACAGCATCCTGGCGATGAGGCTGAACAACCGGATTAACCAGGTGCTGAGGGTTAAAATACGTCTGCTTGATATTATCAATGCGCGCACCCTAAGCGAGTTATCGCAAGCCATTGCACAGGCTCAGGGGAAGTCCTTTGAGGTGATAGTGCCATTTAGTACGGTAACGCAAAAACCACAGATGTTTATGGTTCACCCTGGGATGGGGAACTGTTCGGTCTACCAATCCTTGGCCAATAGGTTGAGTGAGCGTTACTGTTGTTATGGGGTTGACTCATATAACTTCTATCACGAGCAGAAGGTCGAGCGGCTTGATGAATTGGCACGTTTCTATCTGGAGCATATCGATCGCGTGCTTGATATTACCCAGCCGGTCACTTTATTGGGCTGGTCGTTGGGCGGGAAGATTGCACTGGAGATCGCGGCCAATTTAGAAGCGCGTGGGGTTAAGGCGATCACTGTCTATCTGCTGGATACCTGGTTGTTAAGCGAAGATCATTATCTGCGTAATGATTCATCCTTTAACCTGGACTCTATGATGGAGCGGTTACAAATCCCACATTATTTAAGACATAATGTCGAATCGGTTGCCATAAGCGATAAGGTGTTGAATGCACAGCCACTTTCTGCCGTGTTAAAACATACGCAGATCGTGCTGTTTAAGGCGACAGAGGAGATAGATAATGAGGAATACCAGCAATATCGGTTTAACAACATTGATACTGGTGTTGAAAATATCGCCCAACTACAGCTGTTTGAAATAGCAGCCAGTCACTTTACCTTGCTAGAAAGGGAGGATGAGTTGATTAGCCATATCCGCTAATTCTTTCTTGGCGCTGGGCAGGGGGTCTATTACCTGCCCAGCATGCTGTCGGTGAAGGGTTAAAGAACATGACCAATTATATCTACTGCTCTCGTATTGACGAGCTAAGCAGCGAACTGCTTTATTCGCAGCGGGATTATCTTGATAGGGACCAACGGATCTTATTCGATCGGTTTAGATTTGATGACGATAAACGCCGGTCATTATTGGGGAGAATGCTGCTACGTTATGCATTAAAAAAACATGTTGGGTATCAGGGAAGTCATTTTCCCAGGCTGCACTATAACCGCTATGGCAAGCCTGCTGTGATGGGAATGAAAGGGGGGTTTAATCTTTCCCATGCGGGGGACTGGGCCGTATGTGCCTATACTACGCAGGGGGATATCGGCGTTGATGTGGAAAAAAGAGTCCCCATTGACATACGTGACTACCAGGATGTGCTCACCCCTGAGGAGTTTACACAACTCGTTCAGGGGGAAAACGTTGATTTCTTTCGTCTGTGGTCGTTGAAAGAAGCCATCATAAAAGCGGATGGTCGGGGTTTTGCTTTATCTCCGACCACGTTTACCTTACCTCACCCTTTTGCCAATGGCTTAACCGTCGATGTTGCTGAAAAACGGTGGTACTTGTACTCACAGGACATTGGGGGGGAATATGTATTATCCAGCGCCTCAACATCTTATGACACCGCACTGTTTTCGTTAGCCTTTGACACTTTGTTGGCCTGATTTAATCGTTGCCGTTTTCTGCCAAAGCCGTATGCGATATGGCGGCGCGCTCAGCTCTGGCAGACAAAAGCACTGTCCTTGTCCAGCAAATAAGGGCGCAAATAGGCAACGGTGCTGCACATCGGCAAGATATCTGCTGACAGCGTTATCCCCAATGTTTCGATCAGGTATTTTCTACGCTGCTGCATCCGCTGCCACAGCTGTGGATACTGCTGTTGGATCTCCAACTTCAGCTGTTCATCCGCCAGTAGCACGGTGCTTTCGGCAGAAACGCCACCAAAGTTGGGCACTGAAGGGATAATATCAATCTGCAGGATCATGCCGCTCAACAGCTTTTGCTGAGAGCCTTGATAAATGGGCGAAGACATCCACTCTTCTTCAGCGGTCAAATGCCCTGGACACAGCGACCAACCGTACTTTGAGCGCGGTAGGACCGCTTCCACGCGATCAAACAGATCGCCGCCACGCATGCCAACGCTAATCACTTCAAGCCAGTGGGCATAGGCCGAGAAGTAGGGCTTGGCGACCGCATCCAGATAGTTTTTCGCCTCTGTTGATAACTCACCATTAGCATTGACCGCATAGCCTGCCCGGCTGGAGGCCCCGCCGCGATAGCCTACGGTTAAAGAGATCGTATCACCGTACTTCACGGTGTTGTCGGTTGGGAACAGGTTACCTTTAATAAAGCGTGGGCCGCTGGACGCAATGGTGACGATACTCGGGTGCTGGCCAAAGCGCACCAGGCAATCCCCTAACGCTTGCTCTGTGACGCCCGGGGCCAGCTTATTCATGGCATCCAGAATGCAATCGGAGGCTAATGCGGCACCATATTCATAGTGAGCCACCTCGTTGGCATTATTGACCGTTCTTACCCCATGCTCGCCGATAAACAAGTCGGTCTCATTGGATAAACAGGCCTCATCACCGACAATGTTACGGAGGGTATCGACAATAAATGACGGGAGGTCGTAGATTTTCTTGTCGATTTCAGGCCCGTTGGTAAACATCTTCCAGCCAACCAGGCCGGTGCGGGCATTTTCCCGAATGCCGGCTTCAACCAGCAGCTCTTTAATCGACTTATCGCTTCTGCCGGGTTGATTTGGCAGTGAGAATTGAGATAGATGTACCGCCTTGGCTTGGATCCGCGCTTTGCTGACCTTATTGAGATTCTCGTTCCCTAGCACTAGCGTCATTTCGCCATCGGCGTTGATAATCAATAAGGCTTCTTCAAAGCGGGTGAAAAAGCCAACCAGATATTCAAAATTACCACCGTGCTCCACATCACAGTAAATCACCAGTTGATCAAGCCCACGCTGCTTCATCCTGTTGAGGATGTGGGTTTTTCTTTGTTGGATGGTTTCATCCGTTAGCGCAACGGGCACGCCAGTGCAGTCCTTTTGCGGCTCTGGGATGGTTTTTAAGCTTACTTGCTGGTTTTTCATGTGATCCTCTCTGCCTGGTGGGAGCTTTTGGTTAAGACTTATTGGCCAGTGTAAAACAGCTTAGCGTTAATTTGATCACAGTTTCTACTTTTATAGGTTTGAGTTCTTGCATTCATTTATCAAACTGTTAGCGTATTGGACTGTAAATTAGGATTGTTACTGTTTAACAGGCAAAACCTAAACCTCGGGTGGTGTTGGCTATTAGTTAGCACGCCACCCGAGGTTTAGGTTTTTTTTTGCCTCAAGATCGGCTTATACAACAGGCTGGCACCCCGGCAACGCGACAGAGAGTGATGAGGTATGAACGACCAGCAAAAGAAATTATTGATGGAGTGAGTGACCAATAAAACGTGGTTAGCCTGATGTACGGCATAACCCGCTTGCGTTTAAAACTATTCGTCTGATGTAGGGGGATATATAATCCATCTGCGGAAGACCAACAATAATACAAACTATAACCATTGAGGAAATAACCATGAAACGGTTTTCACTATTACTTGCTCTATTGTCTTCACTTATTTTTAGCCCGCTCTTGGCTTACGCTGAAACAGTCGGTGATAATACAGTCACCATTTATGTAACCCGCCATGGGAAAACCATGTTTAATACCGTACATCGGGTTCAGGGTTGGGCAGATACCCCGTTGACTGCCGCAGGCGTTACGGTTGCTGAACAACTTGGCAAGGGGCTGAAGGATGTTGAATTCAAAAAGGTGTATGCCAGCGATCTGGGGCGGGCGCGTCAAACTGCACGTATTATATTAGCCGCAAAAGGGCAGCAGTTGGACATCGTTGAAAGCGAGAAATTGCGTGAGTTCTGCTTCGGTATTTACGAAGGCGATCTCGATGCCAATATGTGGGGAGCAATCGCCACCAAGCTTGGCTATGAGTCGGAAAAAGCGCTATTCGGTGATTTTGCCAAAGGGAAATTGCCATTTGCCAAGATGTTCGGCGGTGTTGCTCTGGTCGATACCAGCGGTGAGGCTGAAACGTTTGCCGCCGTCAAAGCACGTATGCAATCAGAGCTAAAAACTATTGCTGAGGAAACGGCAGCTCAAGGGGGCGGTAACGTACTCCTGGTTTCACATGGCGCAGCCATTCTGGCCATGGTAGCGGATATGAGCTCTACACCCATTGTCGCCCCACTGTCTAATGCTAGCGTTACGCAGATTACTTATAAAAACCGTGAATTTACCGTAGGTAAACTGGGCGATATGAGCTATGTAGAAAAAGGTGCAAAGCTCTGATTGGGCGGTGAGCTAAAGGTAATTAAATAGAATACTATGTATCCATAACCCTCAATATCTAACCAGCATCAGCGGCAATCCTGTCACATCATCATATAGATAAGATCATTTAGTCCCTGATGCTGGTTTTCGGCTTTTTTTCTGCGTAGGAACTTAACCCGACGCACATCAGTGCATAAGCCAAGGCGAAAATGCAAGCTCTAATTATGAGTCTGCTAATTTAATAAAACATTAAAAATTAATAAAAAAATCACAACACTGTTGGTCAAGTCATGCACCCGTTGGCAATGCTATGAGCAGACTAAATCAGACCATGTTGTGAACACATTCGGTAATAACTACACATATTTTGTCATTATTTCATTAATAAATCGTTATTTGGGACAGAATAAAATGCCAACAACGTCATGTTTTATAAGTTAAATTTTCCTTTGTGCAGGATTTATTGATCGCCATCAGGATGCGCATGAACAAAAAATACACACAGTAGACTATTCATAAGCCGATGCTGTTATGACTGGCACTGGGTTATTTTGTGACACTCTGATAAGGAAATAACATGAGCGGACAGCAACAAAATATTACCTCCTCTGCTACAGAAATGGCTCCCGTTCGCTGGGGAGCCTACGTGGCGCTACTTTTTGCCATGGTATTCTTTTCCGGGCTTCTCGGCGGTAAAGAATGGTATGGCGTGTTTGATTTCACGACATTGAACGGGTCTTTCGGACGAGTCGTCAGTGGTGTGACTCAAAGCAACGAGGCATTAAACGTTTCCAACAGTACCTTTCGTGGTACCGGCGGTAATGGTGCCATGGATGGTTTTCTCTTCGCCTTCGGCCTGATACCTGCTGTCATGTTTGCCCTTGGCATGATCAATGTACTGGAGCACTACGGTGCGCTGAATGCAGCACGTAAACTGTTAACCCCACTGTTGCGCCCGTTGCTGGGACTACGTGGTAATACAGGTTTGGCACTGATCGGCAGCTTGCAGAGCACGGATGTTGGTGCCTCACTGACGCGCAAGCTGGCTGATGAGGCGCAGATTACTGAGAATGAAAAAGACGTTTTCACCATGTTTCAGTTTTCTGCAGGCGCAATGATCACCAACTTTTTCTCCTCCGGCGCCATTTTGTTCACTTTGGTCGCCGCTGACGGCACCCTGGCTGTTCCCGCCTCGATCGGCCTGTGCATCCTCGTCATGTTTTTTATGAAAATCGTTGGCGCGAATATTTTTCGTTTGTTGCTGAAAATGCGTCGTCAAGATAACGCATCTTCTGAAATCCATAAGGCATAGGGAGAGCACCATGAGCATGACGACTGAATCCAAACCCATGATCACCGATGTTTTTGTTGCTGGCGCGCGCAAAGGCTGGACCATTGCCACAACCAGTACCTTGCCCAATGTTCTGATGGCCTTTGTGGTGATCAAGGCGCTGACCATTACTGGCGCACTGGACGGGCTGGCTTTCATTTTTGCTCCCCTGATGCAGCTGTTCGGCTTGCCGGGCGAGGCGGCAGCGGTCCTGATCGGAGGCTGGATGTCAATGGGCGGTGGGATTGGCGTAGCCGTCAGCCTGTTCGATAGCGGGATCCTGACTGGAGAACATTTGGCTATCCTGGCACCGGCCATCTATCTGATGGGGTCCCAGATCCAGTATGCCGGACGCATCCTTGGGGTCATTGGCACCAACGCCAAACTGATCCCGTTGATGATAGCCATCTCGGTACTGAATGCCTTCGGTGCCATGTTGCTGATGCACATTTTTATCTAGAGGCACGGCGACCTGCGGGGCGAGTGCGAGATCGTACTCTCCCTTGATTTAATTTCAGTGCATGCGCAGCCTGCACAAAAGAACAGGGGAAACACCATGCAATTAGACGACTATCTGGCAGAGTTGGCCTCCTTGGTTAATGTGGACTGTGGTACCAATACGCTGGACGGAGTTGCCACCGTTGCTGGCAATATGCATGAGAAATATCAGCAGCTCGGCTGGCACAGCGAAATTGTCGATCTTGGCGACAAAGTGGGGCCAGGTGTTTTTGCTGCCAACAAACCCAATAGTCCACACTTTGATGTGCTACTGGTAGGTCACCTGGATACGGTTTTCCCGGTAGGTACCGTAGCGATGCGCCCCATGAGCATCAAGGAGGATCGCGCCTATGGCCCCGGCGTGGCGGATATGAAGAGCGGGCTCCTTAATATTCTTTGGGCAATGCGGGAACTGTCTGCAGAGGCGAAAGAGCGTCTCTCTATCGCGATTGCCATGAACCCTGATGAGGAGACGGGGTCGGTTTACTCACATGAATGGATTGGCGCACTGGCGAAACGCAGCCGCTGCGTGCTGGTGTGCGAGGCCGCCCGTGCGGATGGCTCACTGGTCAAGGCTCGCAAGGGAATGGCCCGCTACGAGCTGGAATTTCACGGCGTCGCCGCCCACGCCGGTAACGATCCTGATAATGGGCGTTCCGCAATCAATGAAATGGCCCACTGGATACTTCATCTTAATCAGTTTGCCAATGCGCAACTGGGGACGACCCTGAACGTTGGAGTGGTGAGTGGAGGTTCTGCGGCCAATGTAGTTGCGGACCACGCGCAAGCGATAGTGGATGTCCGCTTCTGGCAGAACGACGAATTTGAGCGTGTCGATCGGCTAATGCGAACCCCTACGCCTCACTGCTTTACTGCCGATGTTCGCCTCAATGTGACATTGCAGGCTCATGTGCCCGCCATGTCACCCTCAGCAAAAACCGAACAGCTGATGGCGAAGGTGGAGTCTGCGGGTAGGTTGGAGAATATTGACGTTCGCTGGCAGGCCGTCGGTGGTGGTTCTGATGCCAACCATACCGCCGCGCTTGATATTCCCTCACTGGATGGTTTTGGCCCAATTGGGGCTGGCTTCCATAGCCCGGCAGAATATCTGGAGTTGTCCAGCATCGAACCCCGAGTGCGTCTTTTACGCCGGGTGATAGAAACGCTTTGATCGCTGTCAGAAAGCAAAAAACCCGCCATAGGCGGGTTTTTCTAAATGATGGTGCCCGGACTCGGAATCGAACCAAGGACACGGGGATTTTCAATCCCCTGCTCTACCGACTGAGCTATCCGGGCAACGGGGCGCATTAAACCGTATTTGGCCCTGTGTCGTCAATGGGTTTCTGTCACAAAGCCGAGCGATTGCTCTAATTTCAAGCAAGGGCAGGGCTACCTTCCTGCGCCAGCATTCTCCCTTCTCCCCCAAAACGCCCGACACCAGAGATCGAAAAACTCGCCCCAACAATGTTCACCCCTGCCTATTCCCTAATCAAGTTAATGTTAGTGATAAGTACAACATGTTACATGTATGTATTTTAAGGCTATTGTCATTTTTAAATGTGATCGGTGTAACTTTAATAACATATTGTCTGTGTTATGTTTCGATAATAACATCATCAGTTCCCGGCATGTGCCAGGGTACAAGGCTGGTCAACAGAACGTTAAGGTTCACAGATAATTTTGGGGAAAAGATGAAATATATCATAGGGATAGTGTGTATCGTTACTATCTGTATTTTGGCACTTTTAGTGAGCAACGATCGCAAAAACATTCGCTATCGTCCGATTTTCGTCATGCTGGCCTGCCAGTTTTTGATGACCGCACTGCTGCTTAAGACCGACGTAGGCAATAAAGTGATTGGCGTGATCGCCGAGGTATTTGGCAATTTGCTCTCCTATGCCAACGAAGGGGTTAACTTCGTCTTTGGTGGTTTGGTGAATCACGGCGAGATCTCTTTCTTCCTGTCCGTTTTGCTGCCCATCGTATTTATCTCCGCGCTGATCGGCATTCTGCAGCACTGGCGCATCCTGGGCTTTATCATCAAGTACATCGGCCTGGCGCTGAGCAAAGTCAACGGCATGGGGCGCTTAGAGTCCTATAACGCGGTGGCTTCGGCGATCCTCGGTCAGTCTGAAGTGTTCATCTCGGTGAAAAAACAGCTCGGCCTGCTGCCGGAGCATCGCCTGTATACGTTGTGTACCTCTGCCATGTCGACGGTCTCCATGGCGATTGTGGGCGCTTACATGGTGATGCTTGATCCGCGCTACGTGGTGACTGCCTTGGTGCTGAACCTGTTTGGTGGCTTTATCATGGCGTCGCTGATCAACCCTTATCAGGTCAAGCCTGAGGAAGACATTCTGGATGTCGTTGAAGGGGAGAAGCAGAGCTTCTTCGAAGTCCTGAGCGAATACATCCTCGATGGCTTCAAGGTAGCGATTATCGTTGGTGCGATGCTGATCGGCTTTATTGCGCTGATCACCATGGCTAACGCGCTATTCACCGCTGCATTTGGCATTTCCTTCCAAGGGGTATTGGGTTATGTGTTCTCACCACTGGCTTTCCTGGTGGGGGTGCCGTGGCATGAAGCGGTGCAGGCCGGTGGCCTGATGGCAACCAAGATCGTCAGCAACGAATTTGTTGCCATGCTCAACCTGTCACAGGGTGATTACAACTTCTCTGAACGTACCATGGCGATTATCTCGGTGTTCCTGGTGTCGTTCGCCAATTTCTCCTCTATCGGCATTATCGTCGGTGCCATCAAGGCGTTGGACTCCAAGCAAGGTAATGTCGCAGCCCGCTTTGGCCTGAAGCTGCTTTACGGCTCCACGCTGGTCAGCTTCCTGAACGCCGCCGTCGTAGGTTTCTTCTTTTAATTAGCTCAAGGCCACATCAAGAGGTTGTGGCCTGCTACCGCTATAACAATAAGGAATATGTGATGAAAATGACTTCTCCCCTCAAGCTATCATTATTGGCCCTGTTGGTTACAGGCGCTGCGCATGCCGCAACGGTGGATCTCCGTATCATGGAAACCACCGACGTTCACGGCAACATGATGGATTATGACTATTACAAAGATAAAGCCACCGCTCAGTACGGTTTGGTGAGAGCGGCCACTTTGATTGATGCTGCCCGCGCAGAAGCGACCAACAGCGTGCTGGTCGATAACGGCGATATCATCCAGGGTAGCCCGATGGCGGACTATGCCGCTGCCAACCTGAAGAAGGGCGATGTGCATCCGGTTTATCAGGCGATGAACACCCTCGATTATGCAGTCGGCAGCCTGGGCAACCACGAGTTCAACTACGGGCTGGATTACCTGAAAATGGCGATTAGCGGGGCCAAATTCCCGTACATCAACGCCAACGTCTATGACGCCAAGACCAACAAGCCTTATTTCAAACAGTACCTGATCGTGGACACGCCGGTAAAAGATACCGAGGGTAAAGAGCATAAGCTGCGCATCGGTTATATCGGCTTCGTACCGCCACAGATTGTGCTGTGGGACAAGGACAAGCTGTCGGGCAAGGTGGTCGCCAAAGATATTACCGAAACTGCCAGGGAACTGGTGCCACAGATGCGTAAAGAAGGGGCGGATATCGTGATTGCTATCGCCCACTCCGGCATCTCTGCCGATCCTTACAAGGCGCTGGCAGAAAATTCGGTCTACTACCTCACGCAGGTTCCAGGCATCGATGCCATTACCTTTGGCCACTCTCACGGTATTTTCCCAAGCAAGGATTTCGCCGCTATTCCTGGGGTAGATCTTGAAAAGGGTACGGTTAATGGCGTACCCGCAGTCATGCCGGGCCACTGGGCGGATAACCTGGGGGTGATCGACCTGGTGCTGGAAGGGGAAACCAATAAGTGGAAGGTGGTCTCCAGCCGTGCAGAAGCCCGCCCAATTTTTGATAAGAAGAATGACAAATCGCTGGTCGAGGCCAAGGCTACGCTGGTGAAAACGCTGGAGCAGGCGCATAACGACACCCGTGAATTCGTTAACAAGCCGATTGGCACCATTGCCGAAGACACCAATACCTATCTGTCATTAGTGCAGGACTCCTCGGCCATCCAGATCATCCGTGCGGCGCAGAAAGCCTACGTTGAACACTTTATTCAGGGCGATCCAGATCTGGCTGATATCCCGGTTCTTTCTGCTGCGGCACCGTTCAAGGCGGGTGGCAGGAAGAATGACCCGGCGGCCTTCGTTGATATGCGTAAAGGGCCTCTGAGCTTCCGTAACGCGGCCGATCTTTACCAGTATTCCAACACGCTGGCGGCAGTCAAAGTGAAAGGCAGCGATCTGAAAGAGTGGTTGGAGTGCTCTGCGGGCATGTACAACCAGATCGACGTGAAAAGCGATAAGCCACAGTCACTGCTCAACTGGAACGGTTTCCGGGCCTACAACTTCGATATGTTTGACGATCTGAGCTATCAGATCGACGTGACCCAGCCTGCGCGTTATGACGTGGATTGCAATGTGATCAATCCACAGGCCCAGCGTATCAAGTCGCTGACCTATAAGGGTAAGCCGGTGGTAGCAGATGCGCCATTCCTGGTTGCCGTGAACAATTACCGGGCATTTACCGGCAAGTTCGCCGGCACGGGTGAAAAAAATATCGTTATCTCCTCGCCGGATGAAGTGCGCACTATCGTGGCCAACTACATCTCCGAGCAGACCAAACAGCATGGCGCATATAAGCCAGAGGTAAAAAACAACTGGCGGATCGCGCAAATTACTGCGGATAAGCCGTTGGATATCCGCATCGAGACCTCACCAAGCCAGAATGCGGCTGATTACATCAAACAGTCCGCACAGCATCCAATGGCGTTGGTAGGAAAAGACGATATCGGCTTTGCCGTTTACAAGATCGACTTACAGAAATAAAGATCCGGGGAATGACAATGAGAATGGTTGATATCATCGCCAAAAAGCGCGATGGAAAAGAGCTGACTACGCAAGAGATCGAGTTTTTTGTTAACGGCTACACCCGGGGAGATATTCCGGATTACCAGGCCAGTGCGCTGGCGATGGCGATCTTCTTTCAGGATATGAACGACCGTGAGCGTGCCGATCTGACGATGTCGATGGTGAACTCCGGTGACGTAATCGATCTCTCGGCGATCGAAGGCGTCAAGGTAGACAAGCACTCCACCGGCGGCGTGGGTGATACCACCACGCTGGTGCTGGCACCGCTGGTAGCGGCGCTGGATATCCCGGTGGCGAAGATGTCTGGCCGTGGCCTGGGGCATACCGGCGGCACTATCGATAAGTTGGAAGCGGTGGCCGGTTTCCATGTGGAAATCTCCAGCAAACAGTTTATCGAGCTGGTGAACCGCGACAAGGTGGCGGTGATTGGCCAGACCGGTAACCTGACCCCGGCGGATAAGAAGCTGTATGCGCTGCGTGATGTGACCGGCACGGTGAACTCCATTCCGCTGATCGCCGGTTCGATCATGAGCAAGAAGATTGCGGCGGGTGCCGATGCCATCGTGTTGGACGTGAAAACCGGTGCCGGTGCGTTTATGAAAACCACTGAAGATGCCGTCGAGTTGGCCACGGCGATGGTGCGCATTGGTAACCACGTGGGCCGTAATACCATGGCGGTGATCTCCGATATGTCGCAGCCCTTGGGCTACGCCATCGGTAATGCGCTGGAAGTGAAGGAAGCCATCGATACGCTGCGTGGCGAAGGCCCGGAAGATCTGACCGAACTGGTCATGCAGTTGGGTAGCCAAATGGTCGTGCTGGCGAAGAAGGCCGATTCGTTACCGGCTGCGCGCGCCATGCTGCAAGAGGTGATTGATAACGGCAAGGCGTTGGCCAAGTTCCGTGACTTCCTGGCCAACCAGGGCGGCGATGCTTCAATGGTGGATCATCCAGAGAAGCTGCCGCAGGCTAAATACCTGATTGAGGTTCCGGCCAAGCAGGCGGGTGTGGTAGCCAATATTGTGGCCGATGAAATCGGCGTGGCAGCCATGTTGCTCGGTGCCGGTCGTGCCACCAAGGAAGATGACATCGATCTGGCCGTGGGCCTGATTATGCATAAAAAAGTCGGCGATCGGGTCGCCATCGGTGACTCACTGGTGACGATCCATGCCAACCGCCCGGATGTGGCGAACGTCATGGCGAAAATCTATGACAGCATCACCCTTGCCGATAAGGCGCAAGCACCAAAACTGATCCATACCATTATTACAGAATAATAATATTAGCCGTGTTTCACCCTGGTTGCGGGGTGAAACACTTCCAACATTATCTAGAAATCATTTAATTAAAATAGTTCTGGGTGAGTAGATAGAAAACGGGATTTTTCTATGTATCAAATCAATAAATTTAAAATAAAAAAGCCTATTGCATTGTTTGCACTGATGTTCTCTTTACCCCTCAGTGCAGAGGAAATAAAGGTAAGCGATCATCTCTTCTCAAGTTTTATTAATGATAGTCACGCAGATCTTTCTTTCCGTAACGTGTTTAAAAATTTAAGCACCGAGGATTATGGGGAACGCTCCATCCAAACGGCCTGGGGGCAGGGGATCACGCTTGATTATCAGTCCGGCTATTTTGCAGATATATTGGGAGTGGACGCTTCTTATTATGGCGTGATTAAGCTGGCCGCCAGCGATGATTTCTGGGGCCGTAGCGTGTTGTATAACGACAACGGCCAGGCGAAAGGTTTCAACAAGATGGGTCAGCTCTACCTGAAAGGGCGTTTGGGTGATGATGACACCTATCTGCACCTTTATTCCGGTTGGCAGCAGATTAAAAAATGGGGCGCACTCAATAACTCCACGCGCGCTATTCCAAGTACCTATCTGGGCTTGCGTGGTGAAGCGGCTACCGGGCCAGTACGGGTACGCGGTGCCTACGTGACCCGTTATAGCGACAGGGATTCTCCGGATAAGATCCATTTCCTCACTGCGGATAAAAAGGAGATCAGCAGCATTGCGACCGGTGAATTGAGCTATAGCGATCACGGCTATAGCGCACTCTATTTCCTGGGTGAAAGCCATAACTATATGCAACGCCACGGGGTGGAACTGGGGTGGCAACCGGCGTCCTGGGCGGAAAATCGCCTCAAGTTTGCCAGCCAGGTGTATTACAACCATGGTCTGCAAGACTGGACCCGCATGTCCACCCGTCACAAGACGTTCGATGACGATGCCTACCATTATGCGATGTACGCCGAATGGCGTGCCGAGCGTTGGAAGCACAAGGTTGGGGCTTCATACACCCGTGCCTCACTCGATAATGGCAACGGGTTAGGGCGCTTTGAGTGGCACCTGGCCAAGCACAGCCGCGGCACCTTTAACTCGATGGCCGACAGTTGGGGTAACGACTATGTGGGCGATAAGGAAAAGATGCTGGCCTGGACCTTCGGCTATGCCGTTACGCCAGAGGTTGAGCTGGGGATGGTCACCAACTATGGCTGGGGGATGAAGTACCGAGGCCATAGCATTGAGCGTGGTGAAACCCTGGTTTACTCCCGCTGGACGCCGTCACAGCCTGCACTGAAAAACCTGGCAGTACAGCTGTCCGGTGGCCCATCCTGGAACTACCAGAGCCAGAGCCAGAGCAACCAGCCGAAGCTGACCTCGGATGGCAAGCCGATGCGCGCTCAGAACCACTCGATCGAACTGCAGGTGGATTACAAGTTCAACCTGTTCTAATCAACGCCTGCCTGGCCGTGTGGGGAAACCCACACGGTATCAATAAATAATTATGCATTAATAGTAACTATTAACCGGCTTGAACCCTCGAAAAAAACGTGTAATCATTGCGCGAATTCCCCACTTCATCACAGAGGAGTACAGGCATGACGGGTTTAACCACCTCAGCGCAGCTGCGCTCCAGACGTCTGATGATGCCATCACTCCATGTATCCTTAACGCCATTTATGCGAACGCCGCTGCCCGTTATGCGGTAAAGCTAGCCAATGCTCGCTGTTAGGCATGATTAAAAATAGAGCTGCGGCTCTGATTTTACTGATGTCTATCGGACGCTGCCGATCCCAGTCCCCGATAGTTGTCTGATGCCTACCCGCATCGGCCGGTCATGGTTGCGCCTTGGCTCATCACTTTGCCGGGATAACCAGGGTTATCTCATTATGTGCCCAGTGGCACACCCTCATCCTTAACCGTTTGAGACTCAGCATGATGAAAGAATTGAAGATAGCAACCAGCGCCAGCCTGGTAGCCAGCATTGAAACCCTGCGCGAAATTGTGCGCGTGGGGCAGACTGACTATACCGATGTGGCGGCGGCCGTGGTCTCCGTTAGCGATGTGGATGCCGGTATTCTGGCAACGCTTAAAGCGACCGGCTTTGAGATCCCGACGTTTGTAGCCGTTGAGGGGGATGAACAGCTTTCCCCGGATCACCTGCCGTTGATTACTGGCGTATTTGCCTTGGCTGCCGCGACCAAAGCGTTTTACATGGCGCAGTTGGAGGCCGCCGCCGATGCCTACGAGCAGGCGCTGTTACCGCCGTTCTTCAAAACGCTGAAAACCTACGTGGAAATGGAGAACTCAACCTTTGCCTGCCCGGGCCATCAGGGCGGCGAGTTTTTCCGCAAACACCCGGCAGGGCGCAAGTTTTTCGAGTTTTACGGCGAAACGATTTTCCGTTCGGACATGTGCAACGCCGATGTGAAGCTGGGCGATCTGCTGATCCACGAAGGCTCGGCCAAGGATGCGCAAAAACATGCGGCGAAAGTGTTCAACGCCGATAAAACCTACTTCGTGCTGAACGGCACTTCGGCATCCAATAAAGTGGTGACCAACGCGCTGCTGACGCGTGGCGATCTGGTGCTGTTCGATCGCAATAACCATAAATCCAATCACCACGGCGCGTTGATCCAGGCTGGGGCGACGCCGGTGTATCTCGAAACCGCGCGTAACCCGTTTGGTTTTATCGGCGGCATCGATTCCCAATGCTTTGATGAAGCTTACCTGCGCGAGCAAATCCGCCATGTAGCCCCGGAAAAGGCCGCTGCGACACGGCCTTTCCGCCTGGCGATCATCCAGCTCGGCACCTATGACGGTACCATTTACAACGCCCGTCAGGTGATCGACACCATCGGCCATCTGTGCGATTACATCCTGTTTGATTCGGCCTGGGTGGGGTATGAAGGCTTTATCCCGATGCTGAAGGAGTGCTCGCCGTTGCTGCTGGAATTGGATGAGCACGATCCGGGTATTTTCGTCACGCAATCGGTGCATAAGCAGCAGGCCGGGTTCTCGCAGACTTCGCAGATCCACAAGAAAGACGATCACATTAAAGGCCAGAAGCGCCACTGCAACCATAAGCATCTCAACAATGCGTTTATGCTGCATGCCTCAACCAGCCCGTTTTATCCGCTGTTTGCCGCGCTGGACGTCAACGCCAAGATGCATGCCGGTGCCGCTGGCCGCCGCATGTGGATGGAGTGCGTCAAGCTGGGGATCGACACGCGTAAACAACTGTTGGCACGCTGCTCGCAGCTGCGGCCCTTTATTCCACCGCAGGTGGCAGGCAAGAACTGGCAGGACTACGATACTGACCTGATCGCCAACGACGCACGCTTCTTCAACTTTGTACCGGGTGAGCAATGGCACGGCTTTGCCGGTTATGCGCAGGGGCAGTATCTGGTCGATCCTTGCAAGTTGCTGCTGACCACGCCGGGGATTGATGCGGCCACTGGTCAGTACACCGAGTTCGGTATCCCAGCCACCATTCTGGCCAACTTCCTGCGTGAGAACGGCATCGTGCCGGAGAAGTGCGATCTCAACTCGATCCTGTTCCTGCTCACCCCGGCGGAGAACCCGGCGAAAATGGATCATCTGGTGGATATGCTGGTGCAGTTCGAGCGATACGTCGAAGCAGATGCGCCACTGAGTGAGGTCTTGCCGACGGTTTATCGCAAGAATCAGCAGCGTTATGCAGGCTACACCCTTCGTCAACTTTGCCAGGAGATGCACGATTTGTACGTCAGCTTCGACGTGAAGCAGTTGCAAAAAGAGATGTTCCGTCAGGATCATTTCCCGCCGGTGATGATGAATCCGCAGGATGCCAACGTCGAGTTTATCCGTGACAACGCTGAGCTGGTGCCGATCGCCCAGGCAGCAGGGCGCATCGCGGCGGAAGGTGCCTTACCTTATCCACCGGGCGTGTTGTGCGTGGTGCCAGGCGAAGTGTGGGGCGGTGCGGTACAGCGTTACTTCCTGGCACTGGAGGAGGGCATCAACCGCTTACCTGGCTTCTCACCGGAGCTGCAGGGCGTGTATATCGAGAAGAAAGATCACGGCTGGAAACGGATTTTTGGCTATATGATTAAGCAATGAAGCCCGTTATTTGGCCCCAGTTCGGCGTTCGCCATTGCACCGTACCCAGGTGTGGACGTTAATCTGTAACAAGGTGATGTTGAGGATGAATGCCGTAGCTAAGATCTAGCACGGTCGGTCCCCTCTCCCTGTGGGAGAGGGTTAGGGTGAGGGGAAACATGTCTCCCCCCAGCCCCGTATTTTCCCACCAACGATTACTTCCGCCGGTAGTTTTTCTGTGCATTGTTCACCTTCACCAGATAACGGCGCGATTCACCCGCCGGATGCTTGGTGGTCAAAGTCTGATAAATATCACCAGGCTGCATGCTGTTGATGATGGTTACCGCCTTCGCTTTGTCACTATTGAACACCCGCAACACGCTACCAGCCCCTCCGTTGTAAGCGGTGATCACCGCATAACGGCGTGAGGTCGGGTTCTGAATGCCGCCCAGGTAGTTGTTCTGCAAGATCGCCAGATAGGCAGTACCGGTATCGATGTTGTTCTCCGGATCAAACAGGTAGCTGCGGCTTGGTGTGCCCCATTTACCTTTGCTTTGGAACACGTCTTTACCGGCGGTATGCTGCACCACCTGCATCAGGCCCAGCGCGTCGGAACCGCTTACCGCATACGGGTTGAAGCTGGATTCGGTCTGCATAATCGCCAGGATCAGCGACTCTTCGACGCCGTATTTCTCAGACGCCTGGCGAACCATCGGCAGATATTTGTGTGCACGTTTATCCAGGTGGTTAGGCACCAGTTGCATCGTCACCGAGTAGATCACGTGCAAGCCCGATGTGCGTCTTTTTAGCTTGTTTTGCAGCAGATAGTCGGCGAAGTGCGCCGCCCGCCATTCCCAGCGGATGGGTTGGCCCTTGTTATCCAGCACCTGGCCATACAGGAACGGCTCTTTGCTGATCTGGATATCATTGGCGTCGGAATAGAGGTCGATCGAGCCTGGATCGTCACCCATCAACAGGGTGCTGATCACCGCCTGGCGCAGATGAGCAGCAGGATCGGTGGTGGCGATGGTTTCGATAGTGATGGTGCCCGAATCAAAGTTGATGTGGCTACGGGTCTGATATTGATCGGTATATTTGACGTAGTCCTTTGGCCCGGCAATCAGAACTTCGCTCAGTCCCCAGATGTTCTCGATATTGTGGGCAAATTGGCCCATCAAAATATCAAAGGCGTTGGTGTCTTTGACATAGGCTTCACTGACCACGTCGTTTTTTTTGCCAGAACAGGAGATCAGCAAAGGCGCTATCACTAGCAAAGCTAACATTTTCTTCATCTTGTTAAAGCCGTATACGCGAAGAATTAAACAGGGGGAAAGGGCCAGCGCCTGGCCCGGAAAATCTTATTCGCTCGGTGGCGTATAGCCTTCGATGTGGACCTCATGCCCTTCGAACAGGAAGCGGACCATCTCTTGTTCCAGCAGTTTGCGGTCATCCACGTTCATCATGTTGAGCTTTTTCTCGTTGATCAGCATGGTCTGCTTCTTCATCCATTCTCCCCAGGCTTCCTTGGAGATTTCGTTGTAGATGCGCTTGCCGACTTCCCCTGGATAGAGCTGAAAGTCTTGCCCATCGGCGTCACGCTGCAGGAAGGTACAAAAAATGGTTCTGCTCATGCTAATTCCTCGTCAATGGCGCTGTTGCCAAATAAACCGGGTTGGGTCGGGGACTGTTTGGCCAACTGCTGTAGCAGGCGCTCAACCGGCGCGGCCAGCCCGACCGAAGGGGGCTGCGTTAAGTTATACCAGAGACCGGAACCCGCATCCATGGCGCTACCCGCTTTGTCGATGTTCAGCCACATAGGCACAATATCCAGATGGAAATGGCTGAAGGTGTGGCGGAAGGCGGTCATTTGCTCTAAACGGCTACCTTGCAGGCCGCGTTGTTGCAGCCAGAGTTCAAGATCGATCCGCGCGCTAAACTGTGGGAAGCAGAATAGTCCGCCCCACAGGCCAGTTCCTGGGCGCTGTTCCAGCCAGACGCCATCACCCTGTTGTAGCATCAGGAAGTAGGCGGTTTTTTCCGGCAGGGTTTGCTTGGGTTTTTTGCCTGGGTAGTTGGCCCAACTGCTGTTGCCATTGGCGATGCAGCCGATATTGAGCGGGCATAGCTCACATTTGGGTTTGCTACGGGTGCAGACCATCGCTCCCAGATCCATCATCGCCTGATTGAACTGGCCAACCCCTTTTGCCGGCGTGACCTCTTCGCTGATCTCCCACAGGCGATTTTCCACCTCTTTCTTGCCCGGCCAGCCAGCTATGGCATAGCAACGGGCCAGTACGCGCTTGACGTTGCCGTCTAGGATCGGGTAGTGCTGCCCCTGGGACAGAGAGAGAATGGCGCCAGCAGTTGAACGGCCTACGCCAGGCAGCGCGACAATTTCTTCAAAGGTTGTCGGGAACTCACCGCCGTGCTGTGCGACAATGGTCTGCGCCGCTTTATGCAGGTTTCTGGCGCGGGCATAATAGCCAAGCCCGGTCCACAGATGCAGGACTTCATCCTGCGGCGCTTCGGCCAAGGCTCGCACGTTCGGAAAGCGTGCCATAAAGCGCTGAAAATAAGGAATAACGGTGGCAACCTGAGTTTGTTGCAGCATCACCTCAGAGAGCCATACTTGATAAGGCGTTTTATCGAGTTGCCACGGCAGCGTTTTGCGGCCATAGCGTTGGTACCAGTCAAGCACTACGTGCGAGAACTGTTGTGCTTGCATCATGAGCGAGTTCGCTATCCGGCAGATAAATAATGATGCGCGATTGCAGCATAGAGTGATGGTGCTGTAAACCGGAACTTTCCGCAGTAGCACATCCGGTATGATGATGAACGCTTGCTAAAGCAAGGTATCTTTGCATAATGCGCGTTCCCCTAATTGGCAGCCAAATAGACAGAAAGCACTATGATTAATGACGTCATCTCCCCAGAATTTGATGAGAACGGCCGCGCGATGCGCCGTATCCGCAGTTTTGTTCGCCGCCAGGGGCGGTTGACCAAAGGCCAGCAGCAGGCGCTGGACAACTATTGGCCGGTGATGGGCGTGGAATATCAGGCTGAACCTGTCGATATCGCCGCGCTGTTTGGTCGTGAAGCGCCAACCGTGCTGGAGATTGGTTTTGGCATGGGGGCTTCGCTGGTCACCATGGCGGGCAATAACCCGCAGCAGAATTTCCTGGGGATCGAGGTCCATTCGCCGGGCGTGGGTGCCTGTCTGGCCGATGCCCATGAGGCGGAGTTGGCCAACCTGCGGGTGATGTGCCACGATGCGGTAGAAGTCTTGCAGAATATGATCCCGGACGCTTCACTGGATATGGTGCAGCTGTTCTTCCCGGATCCGTGGCACAAGGCGCGCCACAACAAACGCCGCATCGTACAGACGCCGTTTGTTGAGCTGGTGCAGCGCAAATTAAAAGTCGGTGGCGTATTCCATATGGCCACCGACTGGCAACCCTATGCGGAACACATGCTGGAAGTCATGAGCAGCAGCGCGGGTTACCGTAATCTCTCCGAGAGCAATGATTACGTACCGCGTCCGGACTCGCGTCCGCTGACAAAATTTGAATTACGTGGCCAGCGTCTGGGACATGGCGTTTGGGATTTGATGTTTGAGAGGATGGAATAATGGCTAAGAACCGTAGTCGTCGTTTACGTAAAAAGTTGCATATCGAAGAGTTTCAGGAACTGGGCTTCTCCGTCGCCTGGCGTTTTGCCGAAGGGACCGCCGTTGAAGATATCGACAGCACCCTGGACGCGTTTATCGATGAAGTGATCGAGCCGAACGGCCTGGCGTTTGACGGTAGTGGCTACCTGCAGTGGGAAGGTTTGATCTGCCTGCAGAAGATTGGTCATTGCACCGAAGAACACCGTGAGCTGATCAAAAACTGGCTGGAAGCACGTAAGCTGAATGATGTGAAAACCAGCGATCTGTTCGACATCTGGTGGGATTGATCCCGTCCGATTAGCATTGCCGAAGGTGCCTTAATGGCACCTTTGTTTTATCTGGTGTCCTTTCTGGAGTAGTGAGCGCGGTGGTAACAACATTAGATAACGCGTTGCTGGAGGAGATCCTGCAACAGGTACGCCCGTTGATTGGGCAAGGCAAGGTTGCAGACTATATTCCCGCGCTGGCGGAAGTTGCTGCCGATCGGCTGGCGATCGCCGTCTGTACCGTTGACGGCGAGCTGTTTCAGGCCGGGGACGCGACGGAGCGCTTTTCGATCCAGTCGATCTCCAAGGTATTGAGCCTGACGCTGGCGCTAACGCGTTATCAGGAAGGTGAAATCTGGCAGCGGGTGGGGAAAGAGCCCTCTGGCCTGCCGTTTAATTCGCTGCTGCAGTTGGAGATGGAACAGGGCAAACCGCGCAACCCGTTTATCAACCCCGGAGCGCTGGTGGTATGCGATATGCTGCAAACCCGGCTGAGTGCTCCCAAGCAGCGGATGTTGGAAGTGGTGCGCCAACTGGCAGGCGTTGATGATCTGTCGTATGACATTCGCGTGGCGCGTTCCGAATTTGAGCATTCCGATCGCAATGCCGCCATCGCCTATCTGATGAAGTCGTTCGGTAACTTCGACAATGACGTGCTGACCGTGCTGCAAACCTATTTTCACTACTGCGCGTTACGGATGAGCTGCGTTGAGCTGGCACGCAGCTTTGTCTACCTAGCTAACCAGGGCCGAACGCTTGATGGTGAAGAGGTGATCAGCCCCTTGCAGGCCCGGCAAATTAACGCCCTGATGATGACCAGCGGTATGTATGATGGCGCTGGCGAATTTGCCTATCGGGTTGGCATGCCGGGCAAGTCGGGAGTGGGCGGCGGGATTATCGCCATCGTCCCTGATGAACTGTCGATTGTCGTTTGGTCGCCGGAGCTGGATGCATCCGGTAACTCATTGGCGGGAACTGCTGCACTAGAACTGTTGTCTCAACGCATTAGCCGTTCGATTTTTTAACTCCATCGCACATGCGGTTGGAAGGGAGTCAGGAGAAACTATGTTAAAGAGAACCGGATTGGCCTTGCTGTTGTTAACGGCTTCACAGGCGCATGCCGAGTATCAGTGCAGCGTCAGGCCACAGGATGACGTGATTATCAGCCCACAGACCGTGCAGGTGGTGGGGGCTGGCGGTAACCTGCAAATCACCGCCGACGGTGACGTCACTCGTGATGGCAAAGCATTGAGCCTGAATGATAACCAGCGCCAAAAGGCGTTCAGCTACCAGAACGCATTGCGCAAAGATTTACCTTGGATCGATCAGGGCGCGCAGCAGCATCTGGAAAAGGCGCGGGTAGCGCTGGATAAAGTCATCGTTCAGGAGTTGGGTACTGACAGCAACGTGCGTAACCGCCTGACCACGCTCAACGATCAGTTGAAGCAGCAGATGAACCGTATCATCGAACATCGCAGCGACGGTCTCACGTTCCACCACAAGGCGATTGCTCAGGTGGAGCAGGATGGCCGCAATATCGTGCAGCAGAGCATGGGCGGCGTATTACAGGACAGCCTGAACGAAATGGGCGTCAAGCAGGTTGCCAACAGCAATGGCAACCCGTTGCAGGCGATCATGGGCAACTTGGGTGGGCTACAGCAGGCCATCAAGAACGAATGGAATAATCAGGAGCAGGATTTCCAGAACTTTGGTCGCGACGTGTGTAAGCGCGTAACGGCTCTGGAAACCCAGCGTAAGGATCTGGTTAAGGCACTGAACTAAGGTTTGACGTCAACAGGTTCCGTTGTTTTAAGCGTTGCACTCTTAACTCGACGGAACCTATTACCCCTGCCAGATAAGCGTGTGACAGTTGAGCCTGCAATTCTACCTAAGCTATTCTTCCGGCAAGAAAAGTTCCAACAGCGAATTAAGGAACAGTTTGCCATGCTCGGTGATCTGCCAATACTCTGGCGTCTCTTGCAGATAGCCTTTAGCTAGCGCTTCGTCCAATGGTGCGCGGATCACGCTCTCATCCAGCCCGGTATATTGGGCGAACTCGGCGCGTGGCGCAGCTTCCAGCAGGCGGAAGCGGTTCATAAAGAACTCGAATGGCCGATCGTGCGCCTCGACTTCATGCAGCTTGTCCCGATAGTCACCCCGCATAAATCCGCGCGGATGCTTGGTTTTGGCGGTGCGCAGAATGCGGCCATCGGCAAAGGTCAGCTTGCCGTGTGCGCCACAACCAATCCCCAGATAGTCGCCAAAGCGCCAGTAGTTGAGGTTGTGCTGACACTGATAACCCGGTTTGGCGTAGGCAGAGGTTTCGTACTGCTGATAACCGGCGGCACTCAACAGCTCATGGCCTTGTTCAAAGATATTCCACAGTGCGTCATCATCCGGCAATACCGGCGGGCGTGAGCTGAACAGGGTATTTGGCTCGATGGTGAGTTGATACCAGGACAGATGCGGCGGATTAAGAGCGATAGCCTGACGCAGGTCGTCCAGCGCTTCTTCCAGTGACTGATCCGGCAGGCCATGCATCAGGTCCAGATTGAAACTGCGTAGGCCCAGGCCGGTTGCCAGATGCGCCGCGCGTTTGGCCTCATCCGGGCCATGAATGCGCCCCAGACGGGTTAACTTCTCGGCGCTAAAGCTTTGTACGCCAATCGAGATGCGGTTCACCCCGGCGCGCTGGTAGCCGCTAAAGCGATCGGCCTCCACGGTGCCTGGGTTGGCTTCCATGGTGATCTCGGCGTCATCCTCGACGTGAATGCGCGCCCGCACGCCATCCAGCAGCGCTTGCATGGCTTCGGCACTCAACAGGCTCGGCGTACCACCACCGATAAAGATGGTGCTGATTGCACGACCGCTGGCGAGCGGCAAATCGGCATCCAGATCTGCCAGCAGATGATCGACATATTCCTGGTGCGGGACTTCGCCCTTCAAGGCATGTGAGTTGAAATCGCAGTATGGGCACTTTTGTACGCACCAGGGAATATGGATGTACAGGCTGAGCGGGGGCAGTTGTACGCTGTTAGCTGGCATTACGCATCGCTTCCAACATCAACTTCAACGCCTTGCCACGGTGGGAAATGGCAATTTTCTCTTCCCGCGTCAGCTCTGCTGCTGTGCAGCCCAAATCTGGTACGTAGAAGATCGGATCGTAACCGAAGCCGCCAACGCCGGCCGCTTCAAAAGTGATCTCACCGTTCCAGCAACCGTGGAATACCAGCGGGGTGGGATCTTCTGCATGGCGCATATACACCAGCACGCAATGGAATTGAGCACCGCGCTTGCCCGCAGGTACGTCTTTCAGCGTCACCAGCAGCTTGTCCAGATTCTGCTGGTCGCTGGCCTCTAAACCGGCGTAGCGGGCAGAGTAGATACCCGGAGCGCCGCCCAAGGCATCGACCGCCAGGCCAGAGTCGTCGGCAATCGCTGGCAGGCCGGTGATTTGCGCAGCATGGCGGGCTTTGAGAATAGCGTTTTCAATAAACGTCAGGCCGGTTTCTTCGGCGGAGTCTACGCCAAGCTCGGTTTGCGCTACCACGTCAAAGCCGAAATCGGCCAGCAGTTCGGCGAGTTCACGCACTTTGCCGGGGTTGCCGGTGGCAAGAACGATTTTTTGCATATATAGATACCTTGAAATTATTCGATCAGCGCCGTGATGACGTCCGGGATCTGTTGCGGGTTGAGGATGCGCAGTTGCTTGTGCCGCCCCAGTTCGCCTTTCTCTATGAGCACGTTGCTTTTCGCCACTTTGAACTGCTTGGCGATAAACTTGATGAGATGGGCATTGGCCTGGCCATCAACCGGCGGTGCGGTGATGGCGACTTTTATCTCGTCGCCATGCAGGCCAATAATCTGATCGCGGCTGGCTTTGGGCTGAATATATAGCTTGACCACCAGCCCGTCCAGGTGCGTAGTGACTGCACTCACAGCAGGAACCAGAGCTCGCCAAACAGATCCATCCCCAGGTAGTTGATCAGATACAGGATCAGGATCACTACCATCGCGGAGAAATCAATGCCGCCCATCGCCGGGATCACGCGGCGGATAGGGGCCATCAACGGCTCGGTAAGCTGGAACATCACATAGTCAATCGGGCTGCGTCCCTGGCTGATCCAACTCATCAAGGCGCGAATGATCATCACCCAGAAGATCAGGTAGCCGACGGATTTGATCAGAGAAATCAGGCCAAACAGCAAGTTGTATAGGCTGAGTGACAGGGTACCGCTCTGGATCAGCAGCAGTAGCGGATATTTGATGGTCATCAGCAGGAATGCCAACAGCAATGAGGCGCTATCTACCGGCCCCATCGAAGGAACGATGCGGCGCAGTGGGCCGACGATCGGCTGGGTGATTTTCACCACAAACTGTGAAAACGGGTTATAAAAGTCAGTGCGCGTCAGTTGCATCCAGATGCGCAACAGCAGCACCATCACGTAAATATCAACGACGGTTTTGACCAGGAAAGTCAGCGTTAGCATGTAAGTTACCCTTCTCCTTAACTTCTGGGTTATCCCCTTGGTTTTCAGACCACCTTGGCGGCCTGAAACTCATCGGGCATAGTTAAAATGATTTTTCCATTTCCTGCGCACGGGAAACAGCGGCCTGCATGGCTTTGGCAACGGTCTCTGGCAACCGTTGTTCGTTGAATACCCGCAACGCCTCGGCGGTAGTGCCCCCTTTGGAGGTCACTTGCTCACGCAGAGTGGTTAGCGAGATCTCCGGATTAGCGGCGGCCAATGCCGCAGCCCCGATAGCGGCTTGCTGCACCAGATCGCGCGCGGCCTGGCTGCTGAACCCCATACGTTCGGCTTCCTGTTGCATGGCATCCATAAACAGGAAGAAATAGGCCGGTGCGCTGCCTGCGGCGGCAATCACGCCATTAATGCCGTTTTCGTCATCGACCCAGCAGACTTTACCCACCGAACTCATCAGATCGCGGGTGTAATCACGATCCAGTTGGCTAACCTGCTCGGGAGCATACAGCCCGCTCATCCCTTTACCCACTAATGAAGGGGTATTGGGCATGATGCGCACGATGTTCAAGCCTTCACCAAGCATTTGATAGAAACGGCTCACCAGAATACCCGCAGCGATCGACAGCACCAGTTTACCGGAGAAATCGACCTGTTCCTGTAAAGGTAAGCAAACCTGCGCCATCATTTGCGGTTTCACCGCCAGGACCACGACGTCGGCCTGTTGTGCACAGGTGATGTTGTCTGCGCTGCTGTTGATGCCATATTCGGCGGCCAGGGCGTCACGGTTTTTTGCTGACGGCGCACAAACGCTGATGGCGGCTGCCGGATAGCCACCGGCGACCAGGCCCGCAATGATAGCGCGAGCCATATTACCGGCACCAATAAAGGTAATTTTGCGATGTTGCATCAAATCCTCGTTATACGGTGGTGTGCGAGTAGTCACGGGCACCAAAAATTGCGGTGCCGATACGAACCATCGTGCTGCCAGCGGCGATCGCTGCCTGCATATCATCTGTCATGCCCATCGACAGCGTATCCACCTGCGGATAGCGCTGCTTGAGCTCCTGGAAAGCGTCGTTCATCTGGCCGAATGTCGCCAGCTGGCGCTGATAGTCGTGTTCTGGTGCTGGGATGGCCATTAACCCACGCAAGCACAGGTTAGGCAATGCGGCTACCGCCTCGGCCAGCGCTGGCAGCTCACTCAATACAATGCCAGATTTACTCTGCTCGTCACTGATATTTATCTGGATCAGCACGTTTAACGGCGGCATTTCTGCGGGGCGCTGATCGCTCAGGCGTAGGGCAATACGCAAGCGGTCAACGGTGTGGCACCAGGCAAAGTGCTCTGCCACCAGCCTGCTTTTATTGGATTGCAGCGGGCCGATAAAGTGCCATTCCAATCCAGCCCCTTCAGGTCGCTGGGCAAAATACTGGATCTTGTCTACCCCTTCCTGCACGTAATTCTCGCCGAACGCGTGCTGGCCTGCGGCGATGGCTTGTGCGATCGCCTCCGCAGGTTTGGTTTTGCTGACTGCAAGCAATGTCACTTCTTCTGGAATGCGTGCGCAGTCTTGAGCGGCCGCGGCAATACGGCTCCTGACATCCTGCAGATTCTGTTGGATAGTGCTCATGATTAACCCGGGAGATTGATATGGATATCGATGAATTTGTGGCTCTTAGTGTAAAGCATAATGCCTCCGATCTGCACCTTTGTACCGGCCATCTGCCAATGTTACGTATCGATGGTGAACTCCAGGCCGTGGAAAGCGGGGAAATCCTTACCCAACAGCAGATGGAGGCATGGTGCCAAGCGCAATTGTCGAAGACGATGTGGCAACAACTCCAGCAGGTGGGGCAGCTCGATCTGGCGTTAGCCCTTGCTGGTGGCACCCGGCTGCGTGCCAATTTCTTTTTGCAGAATACCGGGGTCTCCGTGGCGTTACGCAGGATCGCCAGCCAGTGCCCCACGTTGGCCGAACTGACCACCCCGGAAATTATTCCGGCGCTGCTGCAGCGCGAAGATGGCTTGATACTTGTCACCGGCGCTACCGGCAGCGGCAAGTCGACCACGTTGGCGGCGATGATCGACTTTATTAATCGGCATCAGCGCCGCCATATCCTCACGCTGGAAGATCCGATCGAGTTTATCCATCGTAGCCAGCGTTCCCTGATTCAGCAGCGCGAGTTAGGGCGGGATACCCACAGTTTTGACGATGCGTTGCGGGCCGCACTGCGTGAGGATCCAGACGTGATCCTGCTGGGGGAACTGCGTGATACCACCACCGTTCGGCTGGCGTTGACCGCGGCAGAAACCGGCCATTTAGTCTTGGCCACCTTGCATACCCGCAGCGCGCCACAGGCGGTGGAACGGCTGGTGGATGTTTTCCCGGCGGAAGAGAAAGCCTATGTTCGTGCTCAGTTGGCCAGTAGCCTGCAGGCGGTGATCGCCCAAAAGCTGCTGAGCAAGCCCGGGGGAGGGCGTGTTGCCATTTACGAGATCCTCACGGCCACGGCGGCGGTGAGCAGCATGATCCGCGAAGGGAAAACTCATCAGTTGGTCAGCGTATTGCAAACCGGTGCGCAGTCAGGCATGCAAACTTTTGAACAGGGTCTGCAACAGCGTGTTGCGCAGGGAATATTATAATGCCACAATCAATTAACTATTCTCCCCCTTATTTTTAATTGTAATCAATAGCACAGAGGTTGTGTGCGAGAGCGAAGTATATTGGTAACTTAAGTGCGAACCCCGTTGCAGTATTAAGCAGCTATCTTTTGGCTGTTACTTTTAGGATTAGTATTAGGATAAGGATATTCTTATGAGTTCCTGGCTGATTGTTGACGATCACCCCGCAATTTGTTTCGCTGTGAAAGCAATTTTATCTCCATTAGGTGATAATTCAATTCTTACTGCCACCAACGGCTTGGACGCCCTGGCGCGAATAAAGGAAAGTACGCCGCAGTTGGTGATCCTGGATATCATGCTGAACAAAATGGATGGGCTGCAGATTTTACAGCATATTCGCCAAGTAGATAGCGATATCAAAGTGGTTGTCTACACGAGCCTACCCGCAGAGAGTTATGCAGAAAGAGCGTTACGGGCCGGAGCTCGCGGCTTCTTCAACAAAGATCAGGACATTAGTCAATTGGCTCCGTTGTGCCAATTGGTACTGCAAGGCTATGCTTGTTTTCCGCAGGCTACTCTATTGCCATTGCTGACTGCTCCGCTACAGAATAAGAATATACTGACTCGCCTTTCCGATCGTGAATTGACGGTGTTGCGTTACTTATCCGAGGGGCTTAGTAATAAGGAAATTGCCGATCGCCTGATCCTAAGCAATAAAACTATCAGCACTTATAAGACACGTCTGATGGAAAAATTAAAAGTTAGTCATCCTGAGGAGTTAGTTAATTTTTATCATCATCAGGATGAGTGTTCTGATGGTAAATAAATTCGTTATCTTGCTGCTGTTTTTTTGCTTTGGTGTTTCTGCAGAGGACGTTCAGGCATTCCGTGAAATTAACCTGCTTAGTCGCAGCCAGATCCAATTATCTGAGCCTGATTTAACCAGTGAGGATTGGCAATGGCTGCGCCGCAAACGTGTGCTGGTTTTCGGCATTGCGGCCCCGAATTACCCTCCTTTTGATATCACCAATGGTACGCGGGATTATGGCGGCATCAATGCTGACTATCTGGGGGCTGTCGGTTATAACCTGAACGTGCAGATAAAAGTGCGTTACTACGAGGATAGCGCAACCTTACGTCACGATCTGGCCACAGGGAAGGTGGATCTGATCGGCAATGTTGCGGTAAAAAGCCAAGACGATCCTGGTTTGCTGCTTTCAGCTCCCTATGTGCTTGCCTCCCCGGCACTGATCATGCGTACCGACAGTCTGCTGCAACAGCGTCCGCTAAAAAATATCGCCATTGAGCGCCTCTATAGCGGCAATCAGAAGCTGACCGAACGTTTTGCCGCTGCGGAGTACCAGGTTTTTGATATCCCACGTCGGGCGCTGGAGGCGCTGTCATTTAAAAAGCTGGATGCTTTTATCGGAGATGCCAAGGTCGCCCGTTATCTCATCAACCAGGGCAATCTGAATAATCTGCGCATGCAACTGCTGCCACCGCAGGATATCAAGGGTTTTTCCTTTGGTCTGGCGCAAAAGAATGTGCGCCTGCAGCGGGTGTTGAATGCCGTGCTGGCCAAGATTCCCGAAAGTACGCACGCAGAGATACAAAGCCGTTGGAATGGGGGTATCCCCATGTCTCTAGGGGAAGAGCACCTGTTGCTCACCTCTCTGGAAAGAAAGTGGGTTGAAGAACACCCCAGCGTACGGGTGGTGGTCAATGGTGATTTTGCTCCTTTAGGTTTCTTCGATGTACAGGGCGAGTTCCGTGGTCTGACTGCAGATGTGATGGATGCAATCTCCAGCCGTACCGGTCTGAAGTTTGAGATTATCCGGGCAGACTCACTACAAGACTCGTTGAATGCCATCAAAGCAGGCAAAGCCGACATTGTGGCTGGCGTAACGCTGGATGCAATCTGGCCTAACGGTTTGTTAACGACTCGCTCCTATTTATTTAATTCCTGGGTGTTGGTGGGAATACCGCAGCAAACCAAGCATGATCCTCCTCAGTTGATTGCTCTGGTGGCAGGGCATCCTTTACGGGCTCAGCTACAGGAACAGTATCCCGCCAGCCGGGTGATTGGCGTAAGCTCGCCACAGGTTGGTATTGCGGCGTTAAGATCAGGGAAGGTAGAGGCCCTGGTATTGCCGATGATCAGTGCCGATTACTTTCTGGCCCGAGATCCCACCTCAGGACTGAGTATTTTGAGTGCTCTGGATGCTGAACCCGCACGTTTTGTCATTGGGGTATCTGGTAATGAATACCCGCTCGCCACCATCCTCGACAAGGCATTGCTGAATATCCCCCCAGAGGATATCCATGCGATGACCAGCAATTGGTATAACAATACCTACCTGCTTGAAGGGACCCCGGGTGATGGAAAATTGCTTGCCCACTGTTATTCCACAGCGTGGTTACTGATCGTTCTGTTGCTGGCAGTGCTGGTGATAGCCTTGGCTATCAGCCGGTTGCGCAATAATCGCCGCCTGGTGCAGCGTTGCCAGGCGGTCATCGATAGCGTGCCCTTGCCGATTTACATCACCAATCTGAAAGACCAGATAGTGATGGCGAATACGCCGTTTTTTAATGCCATCAATGTTCCTGCAGAGACGGTGATCGGTAGCTCACTGGAGAACTACTCACTGCAGTTACCTGTTGCGTTGGATATTGGCCGGGGCGGTGAGCAGGAACCGGTTTTATCTGTTATGCAGTTTGGGGGCCAGTCGCGCATTTTGCAGCAGTGGGGCCAATTGCTGATTACTGAAGATCAGCGTGCTGAAGGAAAAATTGGCGGGTGGTTCGATGTGACCGAACGCGATCGCCTGATTGCTCAGTTACAGCAGGCGAAGGAGCGTGCTGACAGTGCCAACCGGGCTAAAACCACCTTCCTGGCCACCATGAGCCATGAGATCCGCACTCCGCTCAATGCCATTATCGGCATGTTGGAACTGTTGCTGAACCGCCCGCAGCGGGAGGAAGCTTTAGATCGAGAACTGCTGAGCGTTGCACATGAGTCCGCCCATTCTCTGCTGGCCTTGATTGGTGACATTCTTGATATCTCACGCATTGAGGCGGACCGTCTGATCCTGCATCCACAGCGTGCAGATATCCGTCGCCTGATTGAAGCCGTGGCGATGTTATTTGACGGTGTGGCACGCCAAAAAGGGTTAGCGTTCAGGTTGGATATTGACGCGGAGATCACCGGCGATGTGTTAGTTGATCCCATGCGTTTCAAGCAGGTGCTATCCAATCTGGTGAGTAATGCCATCAAGTTTACCGAGCAGGGGCAGGTCACGCTCAGTGTCGCGGTCGATCAGATTAGCGAAGAACGAGCGGATCTGCGGCTACGTGTTTCTGATACTGGCAAGGGGATTGATGCAGCCACTCAAGAGCGTCTTTTCCAACCCTTTACTCAGGGCAATGGAGAGGCTGGCGGGACAGGGCTTGGGCTGTATATTTGCCGCAAGCTGGTGGAGATGATGGGGGGAACCATCGCATTGAACAGTGAGGTTGGGATTGGCAGCGACGTCACCGTGCTGCTTTCGGTGCCGAGATTGCTGAAATTCCCCCCTCAAACACCTCTGGAGGAACCAGCCCCGATGGCACCATCCCAACTGCGGGTCCTGATCGTTGAAGATCATCCTGCGGGCAGAATGTTATTGACCCAACAGTTGCAGTTTCTAGGCCATCAGCCTAGTGCGGTGGGGGATGGGGAGCAGGCGCTGCAGTTGTTGGAGCAGGAGAGCTTCAACCTGATTATCACCGACTGCCAGATGCCTGAACGCGATGGTTACAGCCTGAGCCGCCAAATCAGGCACCTCGAGCGTGAACAGCAGTCCGTTCCTACGGTGATCTGGGGGCTGACGGCCAATGCGCAAGAAAGTGCACGGGAGGCATGTCTGCAGGCGGGAATGGATGACTGCCTGTTCAAGCCGGTTAACCTGAGCATATTAAAAACGAAATTGTCTACGCTGCCACTGACTGATGCGGGGAACACTGAAGAGGAGCCTGCGTTTGACGTGGAAGACTTGCCAGCGGAATTGCGCCAGCCAAAGGTATTGCAAGAGTTCATCCAAACGTTGCTGGATTGTTTACAGGAAGACTGCACGCAACTTGCCATGGACATGAAGCAACAACCGATGGACCTGATAAGCATACGGGCGTTGGCTCATAAATTGGCCGGTGCGGCCCGGTTGGTGAATGCTGAAAAATTGAATCAAGCTTGTCAGTCATTGCATGACAACCCCGTACTGGAAACCGCAGCAGCGGTGCTAGGGGAAGCGCAACGGATGCTCAACACCCTAATGAAAGTACAGCGGACTACAGGAGAATAGTCTCTTCCTACAGAGTGATTAAGGCTTTTGTAGATTTTAAGGTAATCCGCTTCACCTTATTCTTTGCCGCACAGGAAGGGGGGCGTGGTGTTCCCCATGTGTAATGACGTTTAAGGATAACATTATGAAAAACATTACTAAATTAGCGGTTCTGCCACTGGTTCTGGTTCTGGGTGCTAGCTTCTCTACCATGGCTAATGCGGCTTATGACTGTAATGCCAAACGTGCTGCGATCGAATATCAGATCCAGCAGGCTGAGAAGTACGGTAACTACAACCGCGTAGCGGGTCTGAAGCGTGCTCTGAGCGAAGTGAATGCCCATTGCACCAACGGCAGCGTGCTGCAGGACGCGCAGAAGAAAGTTACCAAGCTGGAACAGAAACTGGCTGACAAGCAGCAAGACGTCCAGGAAATTAAAGCCGACCTGCGCGAAGCTCAGGCTAAAGGCGACGCCAAGAAAGTGGCTAAGTACGAGAAAAAACTGCAAGAAAAGCAGGCTGACGTAAAAGAAATCAAACAAGAGCTGAAACAGGCTCGTGCTGAACTGGCAGCGGCACAGAAATAAGCAGCCATGATTTGGTAATTAAGGGGCGCAGATGCGCCTCTTTTTGTGTTGGGTAAATATTGTGGTTAGCACTCAGGGAACGAATGAAACCCACTTTTCATATTGCCATTATGTCGTTAGGCCTGTTGGTTAACGGTGCCAGGGCTGAAATAAATAACGTCTATCTTATTATTAACGATAACTTTAAGGGCGAGGTGGCCGTTAATCTGGGGGAGGATGAGCAGCCGTGTATTAATGCCCCATTGCTACGTGAGTGGGGGATACGTGATGCTGCGATGGTGATGGAAACGACCCCTGAGGGCTGTATTCTGCCTGACGTATTGAATGCCCGAAAAATTGGGGTGTTCTTTGAGCCGATAGCACAATTGCTGACGGTAGATATCCCGGCTAGCTTACTGGGTGACAGCAAGCTAGCCGGCCGTTGGGATGATGGTATCAATGCGGCATTTGTTAACTACCAGTTTAATTATGGCCATTATGCGGGTGAAAACTACCGCACTGCGCAACGTCACGACAGCCTGTATGCCGATGTTACCGCTGGGGCCAATATCGGCCCTTGGCGACTGCGTTATCAACCTGTTTATCAGAAAGATACCTGGGGGGAGCCGACCTGGCATACTGAAAAGGCATTGGCCTATCGTGATATCAAAGCCTGGCGCGCCACACTGACCGTAGGCGACAGCGTAACGCCGTCAGCGTTATTCGACAACGTCCGCTTCCGTGGCATGAGCCTGGTGTCAGATAGCCGGATGCTACCGGATGGCCTGCGGCAATTTTCGCCCTGGGTCCGAGGTTTCGCCCGCAGCAATGCGGAAGTGAGAGTGCGGCAGAACGGTGAAGTGATCTACCAAACGTTTGTTTCCCCTGGTGCTTTTGTGTTGAAAGATGTCTATCCGCCCGCGATTGAGGGGGATCTTACCGTCACAATACGGGAAAGTGATAGCACTGAAACTGAACGAAAAATTCCTTACTCCTCCATGCCTAACCTGGTTTACGTTGGCCAATGGCGCTACGACGCCACGGTGGGTAAATACCAACCCTACTACGGCATGGAAGAGGATCAGCCGAGCTTTGCGCAGGCGTCACTTAGCTACGGGTTACCGGGAAAGGTTACGCTATATGGTGGTTTCCAAGGGGCCGATATTTATCGCAGCGCGGCGGTCGGGATTGGTAAGAGTCTTAACCACTGGGGGGCGATCTCGGCGGATTACACGTTTTCATCTGCCCGTCAGCCGAGGCGTTCAGCGCCGGACACTGGCGGCATGGCGCGTATGCGTTACGCCAAGGCTTTCCCTGCCTGGGAGTCTTCCCTCAGCCTGATGGCACAATACTATCCGCGGCAGCGCTATCGTACGTTTGGCACGGCGATAGATCAGCAGAGCACCTATTGGTGGGACTGGGAAGACGGCATTTTTGTCGGTGACTTTGACGAGGAAAAAAAGTATCGCCTGGAGGCGCGTTATAACCAGTATCTGTCCGATTCAGACAGCCTCTACCTGACGTTGGTTCGAGAGGCCACTCGGGGTAATCAAAGAGGCGAGACCAGCGTCGAGATGGGTTTCAGCTCCAGCCTGGGTAAGGTAGACGTTGCGCTGTATGCGGAATATAACCGCCCCTCGTATGGCAAAGAACAGGCCCAGTTGGGGCTATCTGTCTCGCTGCCGTTGAGTGCATTGGGTGTGCCACGTATGAAGCTGAACTACGATCATACGCTGGCTAACGATCGGACCGACAGCCGGCGGATAGGCGTCAGCGGAACCTTGCTTTCCGACTATAGCCTGAGCTACAACGCCAGCACCAGTCAGAGCCAGCGATACGGCAACAGCAAGGACGTGAGCGGCAATTATCAATATAACGCTGGCGAGGTGCGGGCCGGTTATTCTCAAGGCAAAGGGTATCGCCAGCAGAATATGGAACTCTCCGGTAGCCTGATGGCGCATCAGGAAGGGATCACGCTGGGGCAGACGTTAGGAGAGACTATAGCTATCGTCAGCGTGCCGGGTACGCCGGGGATCGGCGTCGATAATCAGTATGGTGTAACTACCGACTGGCGGGGCTATGCGTTGATAAGCAATCTGACACCGTACCGCATAAACAACCTCACGTTGGACAGCTTTGAGCTACCGGATACGCTTGAGTTGCCTGAATCTGAGCAGGATGTTGTGCCGACCGCTGGCGCGATCATGTTCAGCCGCTTCGCCCCGGCACGGAAAATCAGCCCGGATGTTGCTCAAACCAGCTTTCGAGAATAACCACGGCGGAGGCAGAATCGACGCTGCCTTTATCCAATGCGCGGAATCCCCCATGGTCAAACAGATTGGCCCGTGCCTCAACGGTGCTCAGGCGCTCATCATGCAGGGCAATCTGCACGCCAAAGCGGCCATGCAGCCGGTTGGCAAATTTACGCGCTCGTTCGGTCAGTGGCTGCTCGGTGCCGTCCATATTCAACGGTAAGCCAACCACCACCAGGTCTGGCTGCCATTCTTTCAGCAGGCGTTCGATCTTCTGCCAGTCAGGAACACCGTCCTGAGCTTTAAAGGCCGCCAGCGCCCGAGCGGTGCCGGTAATTTCCTGGCCGATAGCCGCGCCGATGCTTTTGGTGCCGAAGTCGAAGGCGATAATGGTGCGGTTAGTCATCAGGCGTGTCCTGCGTGGCTGGCAATGCTGCGAATATCGATGCCAAGGCGGTTGGCTGCTTCGCGCCAGCGGTTGGCGATCGGCGTGTGGAACAGAATGTCGGTGTCAGCCTCGGTCGTCAGCCAGGCATTCTCCAGTAGCTCTTGTTCCAACTGGCCCTTTTCCCAGCCCGCATAGCCAAGCGCCACCAGCACATCGGCGGGTTGATCTGGCGTGCCAAGCGTTTCCAGCACGTCTTTTGAGGTGGTGATCATGGTGGCCGGTGAGATTTGAATGCTGGAACCAAAGCCTTTGCGTGGGGTATGCAGAATAAAGCCGCGATCGTCAGCCAAGGGGCCGCCAGCAAAAACCGGCTTATCCAGGCTGATCGCCGGATCGCGCGGTGAAGGTTTGATGTCGAGTTTATCCAGCACCGTCTCCACGGTGAAATGTTCCACGGGCTTGTTGATCACTAATCCCATGGCTCCGTCGTCATTATGTTCGCAAACGTATATCACCGAACGTTTGAAGCGCGGATCTTGCATCGCGGGCATGGCAATCAGGAAATGGTGCTGTAAATTCATGGCGTTAATTCAATTGGGAAGTAAAATGCATGCCCTCTCCCAATGAGAGAGGGCGCGTCGTCTGCCTACTTCGCGGCCAGACGTTTTTCAATGGCGTCCATCAGCATGCCGGTGACGGAAACCGGGAATGCGGCTTCGATCTCACGGGCGCAGGTTGGGCTGGTGACGTTGATCTCGGTAAGGCGATCGCCGATCACGTCCAGGCCAACAAAGATCAGCCCTTTCTCTTTTAGCGTTGGAGCAACCGCGCGGGCAATTTTCCAGTCGCTTTCGCTCAGCGGGCGCGCTTCACCACGGCCACCGGCGGCCAGGTTACCACGGGTTTCGCCCTGGGCAGGGATACGCGCCAGGCAGTAAGGCACCGGTTCGCCATCCACCACCAGAATGCGTTTGTCCCCATCCTTGATGGCTGGCAGGAAGTTTTGCGCCATGCAGAAGCGGCTACCGTGCTCGGTCAGGGTTTCGATAATCACCGACAGGTTGGGGTCGTCCTGCTTCACGCGGAAGATCGAGGCTCCGCCCATGCCATCCAACGGCTTGAGGATGATGTCGCCGTGCTGCTGGTGGAATTTGCGGATATGAGCAGCGCTGCGGCTGACCAGGGTGTCTGGCGTCAGTTCCGGGAACCAGGCGGTGAACAGCTTTTCATTACAGTCACGCAGGCTCTGTGGCTTGTTGACCACCAGCGTGCCTTTCACTTCGGCCCGTTCCAGGATGTAGGTCGCATAGATGTATTCAGTGTCGAACGGCGGATCTTTGCGCATCAGGATCACGTCCAGATCCTGTAACGCCAGGTCCTGCTCGCTGCCAAAGCTGAACCAGCTCGCTTTGTCTTCTTTCACGTTCAGCAGGCGCGTGCGGGCACGGCCATCACCGGCATGCAGATAGAGATCGTTCATCTCCATATAATGTAGTTCCCAGCCGCGGCGCTGCGCTTCGAGCAGCATGGCAAAGCTGGTGTCTTTTTTGATATTGATGGATGCGATAGGGTCCATCACGATGCCGAGCTTGATCATCTCTTCTCCTTACGAACCTGTGAAGACAGGTCCTTAGCCCAGGTCGCCGAAACGAACCTGCAAAGCGGTAATTGCGGTGAGCGCGGTGGTTTCTGTACGCAAAACGCGTGGCCCCAGCAGGATATCAGTAAATCCATAGTCTGTGGTCATGGCAATTTCTTCGGCGGATAATCCGCCCTCCGGCCCAATCAGCAGACGTACGCTGACTACCGGCAACGGCAAGGTATTGATGCTTTGGCTGGCGCGTGGATGCAGGTTCAGCTTGAGGCTATCGTCCTGCTCGGCGCACCAGTGTTCCAGAGTCATCGCTGGGCGGATTTCCGGAATGCGGTTGCGGCCGCATTGCTCGCAGGCCGCGATGGCGATTTTTTGCCACTGCTGGAGCTTTTTCTCCAGGCGCTCACCGTCGAGTTTAACGCCGCAGCGCTCGGAAAATAGCGGAGTGATCACGTTCACCCCCAACTCAATGGATTTCTGGATGGTGAATTCCATCTTTTCGCCACGGGAGATCACCTGGCCAAGATGTAAGTTGAGGGGGGATTCGCGATCTTCCAGTTGCCCGGCGTTGATCTGAACCAGCACGTTCTTTTTATCCACCCGGGTGATTTCTGCCTCAAACACCTGGTTGCTGCCATCGAACAGTTGCAGTGCCTGCCCGGCGCTCATCCGCAGCACGCGGCCGACATGATTGGCGGCATCCTCGCTCAATGCAATTTCTGCACTGGCGCTCAAGGGCTCTGGATGGTAAATGCGGGGTTTACGCATAATGATTGTCAGATCCTGGCTCAATGAAACGGCGCTGCCGATGGGCAGCGCGAAAGCACTATAGTAGGTCAGCCTTTTTGCTGCTGACAAGCCTGTTGAATATAAGGGTTGTGATTCCCTTGTACTATGGCGATGCGTGCTTCACGTTGACATTCCCAGGCGCTGACCGGATACAGGCGGTTCCAGGCTTCAAACAGCTGGGTTTGCTGGCGTGAAAGCGGCAACTGGTAGCGATCGCGCATGTAGAAGTAGGTGCGGGCGATCGCACCTCGCGCACGGGCCGGTGGCTCGGCCTGCTTGTTTTTGAAGTCCACTTTCATTTGGCACTGTCCGTATTGCCCTTCGCCACCCCGCCACTGGCTGTACATAAAGTTATTACGGTCACCGTTTACTTCACCGATGGCGGGTTGCAGGTTGTGCAGATCGATCTCTATCTGGCGATAAACCGGATCCTTGTTGCAGTTTTTACGCCCACCCTGTTGCCAGCACTGCAACTGATGGCCGAACTGCCAGGCCGGAACCACATGTTCCCACTCGATGCGCCCGGCGCGTTGGGCATTTTTACGGACCTGATAGCCGCAGCTAGCGAGATCGGGAATACCTTTCTTACCTTGCCAGTCGATCTTGCAGCCACAATAAAAGCTGCCTGGGGCGTCCTGGTTGATTTTGGCGGCAGCAGCCTTGGCTTGGGTAAAGTTATTAATCCCCTTGGCTAGCGTGCCGCTGGAGGCCGTCAATACGACTAAAAATAAAATTTTGCGATGCATATTCCAAAACAGCTCAAAATTGGAAAGGCAGGCAGGGTAACGGAAGTCACCGACAGGTGCAAATAGAGATAATAGATTGTTTTAACTTATAAATATTATTGTTAACGGCTTTGGTTAACCGGAAAATGTCAGCTTTTCACCGCACTGGCGGCAGCGGTATTCGCTCTCGCCGCGCATCACCCGATTATGGCGGCGCAGGGTCAACTGATGCTGCTGGCAATCGCAGCGGTAGGGAAAGGTTTTGCTCTGTACCGAGCGGGTCTCAAACTGGTGGGTACGGCTGGCGGGAACCTGCAATACGTTTTCCATCATCCAGCGCCATTCCCGGCCATGCGGCGGCACGCGGCCAAACTGGCGGAAGACCAGCAGGTGAGCCAACTCATGGGGGACCACTTCGTCGATAAACGGTTGTTGGTTTTCCATCAGCAGCACTGGGTTGAGGCGGATTTCCCAGGCTTGCAGCCAGGCGGTGCCCGCGCTGGTACCGCGTTGCTGATACAGGATCTTGGGCTCTGGGAACTCGACGGCAAAATGCTGCCGCGCCAGCTGCAATTTGTCTCGCAGGCAGCGCATTACCGCCTGTTGCAGCGCAATGGGGATTCTTACTCTGTTCATAATGGCGCTAGCTTAAGCAATGATGCGGCGGCTGGCAACGGGAGCAGTAAGGAAATCGCTTCTGGGGGGGCAGCTATTTTCCCACAATGATAAGCCGATCGACTCACATCGATTGTAATCATTGTGTTAACTGCGGGATAATAATCCGTGCATGATGAGTCTGTACCCGCAGTTCTCACCGGATGAGGTCAGAAAAACATCGCCAGCGTTAAGTCCCTACGTTAATCCAGGTTATTTTGCGATTTGGCGCAATAACTGACTACCTAAAAATACGTAAGGTGTGGGGAGTTTTTTTGACGCAGCGCGCCCCGAGCACGCTGGGTAAGTGTGAATTTAACGCAGCTGATGTTGCAAGTGAGAGATCAATGTCGAATAAACCGTTCCATTATCAAGATCCGTTCCCGCTGAAGAAAGACGATACCGAATACTATCTGCTAAGCCGTGACCACGTTTCCGTCGGCGAATTTGCCGGCCAGGAAGTCCTCAAGGTTGACCCGCAAGCCCTGACCCTGCTCGCCCAGCACGCTTTCCACGACGCCTCGTTCATGTTGCGCCCTGCGCACCAGCAGCAGGTGGCGGATATCCTCAATGACCCCGATGCCAGTGAAAACGACAAGTACGTTGCGCTGCAATTTTTGCGTAACTCAGAAATCGCCGCCAAGGGTATTTTGCCAACCTGCCAGGATACCGGCACGGCGATCATCATGGGTAAAAAGGGCCAGCGAGTCTGGACCGGTGGCGGGGACGAAGAAGCCCTGTCGCGTGGGGTGTACAACACCTTTATCGAAGACAACCTGCGCTATTCGCAAAACGCCGCGCTGGATATGTACCAAGAGGTCAATACCGGCAGTAACCTGCCTGCGCAGATCGATCTCTACAGCGTAGATGGTGACGAGTATAAATTCCTGTGTATCGCCAAGGGCGGGGGTTCGGCCAACAAAACCTATCTGTATCAGGAAACCAAGGCGCTGCTGTCCCCAGGTAAGCTGAAAGACTATCTGGTCGACAAGATGCGTACTCTGGGCACCGCGGCCTGCCCACCGTACCACGTGGCCTTTGTAATTGGTGGCACTTCGGCGGAAGCCACGCTGAAGACCGTGAAGCTGGCTTCAACCAAATACTATGATGCGCTGCCAACCGAAGGCAACGAACATGGCCAGGCGTTCCGCGATGTGGCACTGGAAGAGGAACTGCTGAAAGAAGCCCAGAATTTGGGCCTGGGTGCACAGTTTGGCGGCAAATACTTTGCCCACGACGTGCGCGTAGTGCGTTTGCCACGCCACGGCGCTTCTTGCCCGGTGGGGATGGGGGTTTCCTGCTCCGCCGACCGTAATATCAAAGGCAAGATCAACCGTGAGGGGATCTGGCTGGAGAAACTGGAGCATAACCCAGGTAAATTTATTCCACAGGAACTGCGGCGCGCGGGTGAAGGGGAAGCGATCAAGGTGGACCTGAACCGCCCGATGGCCGATATTCTCAAGCAGCTGTCACAGTATCCGGTGTCTACCCGTCTTTCCCTGAGCGGCACCATCATCGTTGGGCGTGATATTGCCCATGCCAAGCTGAAAGAGCGTCTGGATCGTGGCGAAGGTTTACCGCAGTACGTGAAAGATCATCCGATCTACTACGCGGGCCCGGCCAAAACGCCAGAAGGCTATGCTTCAGGTTCTCTGGGGCCAACCACGGCAGGGCGCATGGACTCCTATGTCGATCTGTTGCAGTCACACGGCGGCAGCATGATCATGTTGGCCAAAGGTAACCGCAGCCAGCAGGTAACGGATGCCTGCCACAAGCACGGCGGCTTCTATCTTGGCAGCATTGGTGGCCCAGCGGCGGTGCTCGCACAGCAGAGCATCAAGAGCCTGGAGTGCGTGGAATATCCTGAACTGGGTATGGAAGCGATCTGGAAAATCGAAGTGGAAGATTTCCCGGCCTTTATTCTGGTGGACGACAAAGGGAATGATTTCTTCCAGAAGATCCAGGAATCTCAATGTACGCGCTGTGTGAAGTAATCTGAGCGATAGCCGCCCCTGGTGGGCGGCTTGTACTTTGAGTAACAAGCTGCGATGTTTGTGATGAATTCGTCAGCCTTTGTAAAATAGTGTCGTCGCTTTGGACGCTCTAAATAAATCTGTATACCATTGCCTTGGACAATTTTGGCTAGGAAAAGTAATGGTGACGCAGGAAACGCATATCAAAGAATTACTGGTCTGGATAGAAAACAACCTACGCAATCCACTTTCACTGGACATTGTTTGCGAAAAATCCGGCTACTCCAAATGGTATCTGCAGCGCATGTTCCGCCAACAGACCAACCTGCCACTTGCTGCTTATATCCGCGCCCGTCGCCTCTATCTGGCGGCCTTCTCGTTACGCTTTACGCAGAAAAGCATTCTGGATATTTCGTTGGAATATCAGTTCGATTCCCAACAGACATTCTCACGCTGTTTCAAAAAACATTTTGCCCAAACGCCCAGCAGCTATCGCAAGGCACGGAATTGTGATTTCAGCCATCTGGTGCAGTCGCTGTCGCTGAATCAACCTAGCGATATCTCTATTGATTATGTTGAGGTTCAACCAGACAGCTACTCGCTGGTCGGTCAGTATTATTCTTATCACATCGATATTGAACAGCTGGGCGAATCCCACGCGGCAATTCGTGATGGAATAAAGGATCGTTTTTGTGATGAGTTTAATTTAAATCCAGATAAACTTTATGCGCTAACCAATTTTACGCCGGATGGTGAACGGGTGAAGGTCGACTATTTTGTTGCGGTAGACAAAGCGATCGCCAAAGGTAAATCGTTGCTGGAACTACCGGAAATCAGCGGCGGTTATTGCCGCTTTCGCTATGCTGGCAAACCGGTGGCCCTTCACGAATATATTGCCAGCGTTTATACCAAACTACTGCCGCAGTTTAACCTGGTACGCCGGGAAGGGTACGATATCGCGCAGCATAGCTACTCGCTCGATGGTGACGAAGAGCTGTACCTGGAATATGAGTATCTCATCCCGATAGTGCCAGACAAAGCCTTCGCAGAGAAAACCAGTCCGCGCTCCTGATTGCCGTTGCGGATGTAAATACCGCCCGAAACGGGCGGTAATCAAAGACCACGATCAGTGTGAACCAATCTCCCGTAGCGGTTTTCCAGCCATCAAGTTTCGCTCGATATGTTCCAGAGAGATATTTTTGGTTTCAGGTATCAGGGCAATGGTAATGAAGATAAAGACCAGATTCAGCCCGGCATAGATCCAGAAGGTATGCGCGCTGCCCAGGCTGTTGAGCATCGTCAGGAAGGTGGCCCCCACGATCATGTTGGCGATCCAGTTTACCGCCGTTGAGCAGGTGATACCGAAATCACGGCCCTTAAGCGGTTGGATCTCCGAACACAATACCCAAATCAGCGGGCCGGCACTCATGGCAAAACCGACAATAAACATCAGCAACATCAGTATCGCGAAGTATTGAGCTGCAGGCGTATTCATGCCGATATTCATCATGGTACCCAATGTCCCCATGCCGATGGCCATCACCAGGAAGCCCAGCTTAAGCGTAGGTTTACGGCCCCAACGATCCACCAGGCCGATGGCAATAAAGGTTGCCAGCACGTTCACTAACCCGACGATCACCGTTCCCCACATTTGTTGCGCTGTACTGGCAAAACCGGCCAGATCGAAAATTTTCGGCGCGTAATACATAATGACATTCATGCCGGTGAACTGCTGCATAACCTGAAGCAATACGCCAAGATAGACCGCACGGCGGAAATTCTTGTTGTCTTTGAACAGTGCCCAACCGCTTTGCTTGATTTTCAGGCTTTCACGGATCTCATCCAGTTCGGCTTTCGCCTGTTCGGTCGTATCTCGCAGCATTTCCAGCACTTTCCTGGCTTCTGCATCACGGCCACGTGACGCTAACCAGCGAGGGCTGCGGGGCAGGAAGAACACGCCAACGAACAGCAACAAAGCCGGAAGGGTGATAATACCCAGCATCCAGCGCCATGAACCGCTGTAGCTGAAAGCCGTATCGGACAGATAAGCCCCCAGGATCCCTATCGTAATCATTAGCTGGTACATGGAAATCATGCTGCCGCGAATGCGTTCAGGCGCGATTTCAGAAAGGTACAGCGGGGCAGTGAAGGATGCGATGCCTACTGCCAGGCCGAGCAGAACGCGGGAAACCAGCAGCACATCATTGTTGGGGGCGAAAGCAGAGCAAAGCGAACCAATGACAAACAGCACGGCGCCAATCATCAGGCTGTATTTGCGCCCCAGCCGGTAAGAGAGCCAGCCACTGCCGACAGCGCCAACTGCTGCGCCGAACATCATTGAGCTCACCACCCATTCTTGTTGCTGGGAAGTGATTTGGAACTCATGAGCAATAAAAGGTAATGCTCCGGCGATCACGCCGATATCCAGTCCAAACAATAAGCCTGCCAGTGCTGCCAGAAAACAGACAAAGAAGGTCATTTGGGCATTCGATCTGCCTTTACTTGTTGAAGATGTACTCATAACGGCCTCGGTTAACCAGATAGATGATTTGTTAGTAGGCAATGTTATTGGTCTAGGTGATGATTTAACGTGCTATCGATCACATTTAGTGTAATCGGTTACACTTGGCGAGCTTATGGTTTGGCATTTAACGTCATGAATATGAGATGTTAAACCATGGTTTGAAATAGGGTTGGCAATTTTATATGCAAATCTGTGTAATCGCTTTCATTTTGACCGGCCAATGATTTTTCATAGCCGAAGGATCGCGTCAGGTATTCAAATGGGTTGGCGGAGTTGGTTCTTCTGCTGCACGATATCGGCCATCACGGCCAGCGCGATCTCCGCCGGGGTTTTACTGCCGAGCGGCAGGCCGATCGGCGCATGAATACGGCCGAGTTCCTGTGGGCTGAATTCGGCGATCTGTTGCAGCCGCTGGCGGCGGCGATCGCTGTTTCGTTGGGAGCCCATCGCACCGATGTAAAATGCTGGGGTGTGGATCGCCTCCATCAGGGTTAAGTCATCCATGCGTGGATCGTGGGTCAGCGCCACAATTGCGGTGTTGGCATGGCAACCGCCTTCCTCAATGAATTTGGCTGGGAACTGGCGCAGCAGGGTGATATGCGGTTTGAGCTGCGTAGCGAAGTTCTCCAGAGCTTCCGGGCGGTTTTCGCATACCAACACTTCAAAGCCGAGTGCGCTGGCAAAGTCGGCGCAATACAGCGCGACGCTGGAAAGCCCGGCAATCAGCAACCGAGGAGCGGCGGCGATGTGCAACTGGATCTCCTGTTGGTTGTGCACGACCTGGGTGGCGCTGGCAAAGCTGGTGGTTTCCAGCGCGCTACAGGCATTGGGCAACGTCAGGTGCTTGACCAGGGCATGATGGCCAGCCAAGGCCTCGGCGATATTACGCAAGTAGCTAATGCTGGCAGGGCCTGCGGGCAGATGCTCGATCAATACGTCCAGTACGCCACCGCAGGGCAGCGCCACGCTGGGGGTTAGCCCGCCAGCACCATAGCGGATCACCTGACTGGCGGCTTGATATTCCCCCTCAGCCAGACGGCGCAAAAAATCTTCTTCCACGCAGCCACCGGATAACGATCCACAATAGTGTCCGTCGCGGGTAGCCACCATCAACGCGCCAGGAGAACGTGGTGATGAGCCGTAAGTGTTCAATACGGTACACAGCCACACCGGCTGCTGTTCCAGCCAGTTGATTGCCTGGCCGACTACGGTGATATCAAGGTGTTGCATTAATTAATGGACTCATTCGCTACTAGCTGGGAAGGGAGATCGATATCTTGCACGATGCCCGGTTGGTCGAGATGGAGTAGGTAAACCTCCCCGTGACTGCGTAGCAGCTCTCGCGCACCATTATCGCCATGCAATGCACACAGTTGTTTGCGCAAAATGGCGGTGAACCCCACTGGATGGCCGGGTTGGTGCTGGAAACTGGGGCGAACGATGTTGTGTTGGCTCAGCGCTGCTGCTACCTGCACAAAGATCTGCGGCGAGACAAAAGGCATATCCGCTAAATGGATCAGCCAGCCGTCCCAGTTTGCGGTTGCGGCAACGCCAGCGGCAATAGATTCACCCAGCCCACCGCTGGCCAGTACGGTGCAGGGAACCTGATGTGCGGCACAAACCTGTTGCACCGGCAGGTTTTCTGGCCGGGTGACGACCTGCACCGGTAAACCGGAGGCTAGCGCCTGTTGCAGCGTATGTGCGAACACCGTCTTGCCCTGCAATAGAGCGTTAAGCTTGTTGCCACTGCCACCGGCCTGAATAAAACGCTCACCCCGCCCGGCGGCGGTAATCACGATACCTGTTGTCATCTCTTTTGCCCGCGTTTGCGCAAATCAGCCACACTATAGATGCATTACATGTTTCCAAGTGTTTCATTTTATGAAAACAAAATGTTAATACTCACATAATTTTGGTTATAAGCTTATGATTATAACGTCTTCGGCAAGGTTACCAGCGGTTGCGCAACAAAACCGATAAAAAACGACTTACCTCCAGCCTTTGGGTTAAGGCACCAATGCCTGCATCTGGACGCTAGGGGTAGATAAGAACGTAAAGGATATTTTATGAGCAATTTCAACCCGTCACGACGCCGTTTTATCAAGGGTGCCGTGATAGCGGGGGTGTCAGTCTACCTCGCGCCTCTTTACAGCCGCGCCTATGCCGCGCTGTTTGAGCAGAAGATCCTGCAATCGCCCAACTGGGATGCGCAGACTAAACGCATTCGCTACCGTATCGATGGCCGCTCCAAGGTCATGGGCCAGAAAGTGTTTGCCCGCGATATTCGTGCCGTTGATATGCCACACTGGCCGCAGCAGCAGGCTCATGCCTTTATTCTGCGCGCCACTAAAGCCGATCGTCTGTTTACCGGTATCGATCTCTCCCTGCTGGGTAACGATCTGCAACCGGATCGGATAGTGACGGCGGAAGATCTTGAGCGTGATGGTTTGGCCTTCCCGGCGTTTTATGGCGATGACATGCTGCTGCCCACGGGGAAAACCCCAGCCTATCTCGGCCATGCGGTGGCAATCCTGATCTATCATGATTTTGCTCGTTTCCGCTTTGCCAAAGACAAGCTGAAATTCCATGACGAAGTGATCCAGTATGGTACTGAAACCGGCCCGTTACAGCGCGATCCATGGGGCAGCTTCCGCTACGTGCGCGTCGGGGGTGAAAAGCCATTCGATGACGATCGCTTCTCCAGCCTGAAAGATACTCCTATCTTCCCACTTTCGATGCGCAGACATCTGCCGGTGTGGCCGGAAGGGCGTGAGGGCGGCAAGCTGGATCAGGAAGGCATGTATTACGCCGGGATGATTGCCGACCAACTGCAAACCCCACCGCAGGACTGGTTGGTAATGTCACGCCGTTATACCACGCAATCCGTTGATACTTCGGCCCTGGAGCCGGACAACGCCAATGGCTGGTTTGATACCGCCAGCCAGACCCTGCATCTGGTGATCCCGACCCAGTCCCCGCAGGAGGTAGCGGACGAAATGCCACGTATGTTGGCCAAACGTCATCAGCCGGTTAAACAGCTAATCCTGCACCCGTGCTATACCGTGGGCTACGGCTCGAAAGATCACTATAACTTCCCGTATTACGGTGCGGTTGCCGCGCTGTACGGTGACGGGCTACCGGTGCGGCTGGCTAATGACCGCTATGAGCAATTCCAGACCTCGATCAAACGCCATGCCTTCGATATGGATTACCGCATTGCGGTAGACAAACAGACCGGCGTATTGCAGGCCTTCCAAGGGGCAATGACCGCCGACGGTGGTGGGCGCTGTAACTTTACACCATCGGTAGTGATGGTGGGTGCTACGGCGGCACAGTCGATTTACTACTTCCCGAAAAGCGATCTTTCCTCGGTCGGGCTGGCCTCTCGTGCCATCGATGCGGGTTCCGCACGCGGTTATGGCACGTTGCAAAGCATGGCCGCCACCGAGATGATGATGGACGAATTGGCACAGGAGCTGAAGCTCGATCCGATCGAGTTTCGTTTGCGCAACGTGCTTAAGTCCGGCATGAAAAATACCCAGGGGGCGATCCCGGCAGGGGCTATTCGCGCCGATGAAGTGCTGGTGAAAGCCTCACAGCATGAGATGTGGCGTAAACGAGCCGAGCGTAAGGTGGAGTTTGAGAGTAAGAATCCCGGCAAACGCTATGGCGTAGGCTTTGGCTGCGTGCAGAAAGACTTTGGCACCGGGGCTGAAACCTCCTTTGCTCGCGTGGAGTTCAGCGAGGACGGGCGTATCTCGCTGTATCACAGCGGGGCCGAAATGGGCACCGGCATGTCAACGTCGCAGTCGGTGCTATGTGCACAATGGCTGGGGAAACCGGCAGATGAGGCTCATTTCTCGGTGACCGATTGGTCCCTGTTGCCGATGGTGACCAGCGGCGATCCCTACACGATGTCGCAGGATGAGCAGGACAAGCTGCAAACCAACCCGAACTGGACGCCAAGCTACTGTTCTCCTTCCAGCGCCAGCAATTCCGCTTACTATTTCTCGCACAGCACGCGTGAAGCGGCCCGGCTGGTGTTTGAACAGGGGCTGTGGCCTGCCGCGCTGTCTATCTGGCAGTCGGGTATTGGTGGTGGCCAGGCGGCACCGCTGGTGGTGCGTAAAGAAGATGCTCGCTGGGTGGAAGGTGGCCTGACGGCAGCCGGTATGCAGATATTGCCGTTTGAGCTGTTGGCGAAGAAAGCCTATCAGATGGGCAACCTGACCGGCGCGGTGGTGCATGTCTTCAACCGCTGGCAGTGGGCGGAAGCAGACTTCAAGCTGAATAATCACAGCGAGCGCCTGCCTGTCGACGGCTTGTCGATACGTACTGGCCACGGCGAATTTAGCGCTCTGGAACGTGAGCAGGTTTATTACCCGCCGACACAACGCAATAACGCCGCTGTGACCTATTACAGCGCCGTGGGTACGCTGACGGAAATAGCGGTGGATATCGCCACCGGCAAGGTCGAACTGCTGAATCATCATTCGATCATGGAGTGTGGCAACCTGATCGTGCCTGAGCTGGTTTCTGGCCAGTTGCAGGGCGGTTTGGCGATGGGGATCGGCCATGCGCTGCATGAGTATTTACCGCTGTACGAAGATGGGCCGGGTAACGGCACCTGGAATTTCAACCGTTACCATTTGCCGCGCGCCAGCGATGTGGCGGTCTGGAAACAGACCGGTGACATCCTGCCTGCGTTGTCGGAAACCGATCCGCCGAAAGGAATGGCGGAAGTTGTCATGATCCCAGTGGTCGCCGCATTGGTTAACGCCATTGCCCATGCCACCGGTCATCGTTTCCGTGATTTGCCTGTCCGTGCCGAAAATATTCTTGAGGTGTTACCATGAGCATTAAAACCCAACCCATTACCCTGACCATTAACGGCAAACAATATGGCCCCATCGAGGTACCGGAAGGGCTGATGATGATCGATTTTCTGCATGAATATCTCGATCTGACTGGCTCACGTCTCGGCTGCGGGCAGGGTATTTGCCACGCCTGCGTGGCGATCCTCGACCATCCAAGCGGCACCAGCGAAGAAATCCGTACCTGTATCACCGGTGCTCACTTTTTCAATGGCAAACAGGTACGCACCATCGAAGGCGTTGCGCAGGTGGATAATCAGGGCGAAGTGGTTGAACTCTCGCCGATCCAGCAGTCGTTCCTCGATCACTACAGCTTCCAGTGTGGCTATTGCACGCCGGGCTTTGTCAATGCGGCCACCATCTTTGTCGAGAAGCTCAAGCGTGAGCCAATCCTGCGTGACCAGTTGGAAGGCGCGATTGAGCAGGCGTTGGAAAACCATATCTGCCGTTGTACCGGCTATGTCCGTTATTACGAGGCAGTGCGTGACGTGGTGTTGAAAACCCCTGGCCTGCTGAAGGAGACGGCGTAATGAAAAAACGTCTCGCATTGTTGATTGTGCTGATTGCGGCGATTGTCATCGCCGTACTCTGGTGGCGGGAAAACCGTAGCTACGACGGACCAGTCCAGCAGGTTACCGCCAGCAGCGAACAGATTGCCCGTGGGCGTTACCTGACGCAGGCTGCCGACTGCGCCGCCTGCCATACCGCCGCTGGTGGGGCACCGCTGGCTGGAGGTTATCCGCTGGATACCCCGTTCGGTACCATTTATGGCAGCAACCTGACCCCTTCCGCCGACCAGGGTATTGGTCGCTGGACCAAGGATGATTTCTTCCTGGCGTTGACGCAGGGGGTGGCTCCGGGTGGTCGCCATCTGTACCCGGCGATGCCTTATACCTCCTACAAAGGCATTTCGCGTGAGGATGCGGATGCTATTTATGCCTATCTAATGTCGCGCCCGGCGGTGGATGTGGCCATTCCAGCCAACGATATGCCATTCCCGTTCAACCAGCGGATGGCGTTGATCGGTTGGAATTTGCTGTTCCGCAACAGCGATCCGTTACCGGCCAGCTCGCAGGGGAACTCCGCCGAATGGCAGCGTGGCCGTTACCTGTCTGACGTGCTTGGCCACTGTGGTGAATGCCATACGCCACGGGGCATGCTGGGGCAGATGGAACTGAGCAAGCCGATGCAGGGCGGCGATCTGGGGCGGTTTATCGCACCGGATATCACGCCACAGGCTTTGGCTCAGCGTGGCTGGACACCAGAGGATCTAAGCCGTTTCCTCAGCACCGGGTTAGCGCCGCAGGGCTCAGCGTTTAGCGAAATGCACATGGTCGTCGATCTCAGCACTCGTCATTTGACGCCGGAAGATCATCGGGCGTTGGTGACCTACCTGATGGGCGACAAGCCACCACAGCCGGTTGCCGCTAAAATCGGGCAGGGCAGCGATGCCGGGCGTATCACCTATCTCGATCAGTGTTCCGCCTGCCATGAGCGTGATGGTGCAGGTATACCGCATGTTGCAGTAGCGATGCGTGATAACGCCACGCTGCGCCAACCAGACGGCAAGAACCTGATCGTTTCGGTGCTGGACGGGCTACCAGCGCAGCAGTTCCCCGGCAACGAAAGTATGCAGAGCATGCCGGGCTTTGCCGATCGTCTGGATGATGCGCAAATTGCTGAGCTGGTGAATTACCTGCGTGTCACTTGGGGTGGGCTGCCAGCGGATATCACCGCCGAGCAGGTGAAGGCTCTGCGCAACGCCCATTAATAGTGAAGAAAAACAATAGGCCCGCATGCGGGCCTATTGATCGTCAACAACGATATCAGTGGGTATTGGTCGCGCTTACAGCACGCTGGCCGCGCTGCTTGATGAAGTAACCGATGCCGAGAATAGCGAGCCATACCGGGATCAGCAGCACGGAAATCTGGATCCCCGGTGTCAGATACATAATCACCAGAATAGCGGCCAAAAAGGCCAGGCACAGATAATTACTGAACGGATACCAGAAGGCCTTGAACTTCGGCTCGACGCCTTCTTGGTTTTTCGCCTTGCGGAATTTCAGGTGTGCCAGGCTGATCATCGCCCAGTTGATCACCAGGGCAGACACTACCAGCGCCATCAGCAGCTCAAAGGCACGGCCTGGGATCAGGTAGTTAATCAGCACGCACAGTGCGGTTGCCAACGCAGAGAAACCGATGGCAACTACCGGCACACCGCGGCTATCCACTTTCAGCAGGGCTTTCGGGCCATTACCTTGTTTGGCCAGGCCGTACAGCATGCGGCTGTTGCAATAGACGCAGCTGTTGTAGACCGACAGCGCAGCCGTCAGCACCACGATATTGAGCACCGTTGCGACCATATTGCTGTTCAGCGCATGGAAGATCAGCACGAACGGGCTGCCGCCTTCGACCACTTTGCCCCACGGATAGAGTGACAGCAGAATAGTCAGCGAACCGATATAGAACAGCAGGATGCGGTAGATCACCTGGTTGGTGGCTTTTGGGATACTTTTTTCCGGGTTATCGGCTTCGGCGGCGGTAATGCCCACCAGCTCCAATCCACCGAAGGAGAACATGATCACCGCCATCGCCATGAGCAGCCCCATGGTGCCGTTCGGGAAGAACCCGCCCTGGGCCCACAGGTTGGTGACGCTGGCTTCCGGGCCGCCGAGGCCGCTGAACAGCAGGTAGGCCCCAAAGGCGATCATGCCGATGATGGCGACTACTTTGATGATGGCGAACCAGAACTCCATTTCACCATAGACCTTCACACTCGACAGGTTGATGGCGTTGATGGCCAGGAAGAACACGGCAGCGGAGATCCAGGTTGGGATCTCCGGCCACCAGTACTGCACGTAAATGCCCACCGCGGTCAGTTCCGCCATGGCAACCAGTACGTACAGCACCCAGTAGTTCCAGCCGGACGCGAAACCGGCGAAGTTCCCCCAGTATTTATAGGCGAAGTGGCTAAACGATCCGGCCACCGGCTCTTCAACCACCATTTCACCCAGTTGACGCATGATCAGGAAGGCAATAAAACCGCCAATTGCATAACCAAGGATGACCGACGGACCGGCCATTTTTATTGTTTGAGCGATACCGAGGAACAGGCCGGTACCTATTGCGCCACCTAAGGCGATCAGCTGGATATGGCGGTTTTTCAGGCCGCGCTTTAGCTGGTCGCCATGCTGTTGACCATCCATCAATGAAACCCTCTGTGCTGACATAATGCTCATTACCGTAAAGTAATGATTACGATGTGTGTTGTTTTTTGTTTACGACGTTATAGCTATAAATTCTACGGTGTCGCTACCGTTTGGCAGAGAATAATGGTATGTGCGAAAGTTTGCACCTGCTTTGTTGTTCGAATGATGAAGATTGCAGCAGTTTAGGCAACAAAATGCGGGTTGTGTGACGAGCGGGGGGATTGCGTGCACGAAATAAGCAATAACTCACAGAATTGGCAAAAATAATCGCCATTGTTGTTGTTTTTTTGTTAACGGGGAGGGGCTGGGGAAGCGGTTGTAAAGCGAAAATAACCCTTAATCTCCTTGCCATATAACCCCGGCATTCTTCTAACCAGAGGTTTCACAAAAGTTAAATTTGGCGACTACCTCGTAAATGGTATTACCAACGCTAGGTTGCCGGTTTGCAAAGGCTTATGGATTGAAGTGTTAAAATGTGCGGCATTCATGATTTCGATCAAGGCCCATATGGACAGGAGGTGAATACTTTGTTACTTTACCGTCACGTTTTTGAAATTGGTATTACCAATTGACTCCGGGCACTTCGCAGAGAAGAAATCACCCATGGCCTACAGCAAAATCCGCCAACCCAAGTTGTCAGATGTTATCGAGCAGCAGCTCGAATACCTGATCCTCGAGGGTACGCTACGTCCAGGCGAAAAGCTGCCTCCAGAGCGCGAGCTGGCGAAACAGTTTGATGTTTCCCGTCCTTCTCTGAGAGAGGCAATTCAGCGTCTGGAAGCTAAAGGGCTGCTCCTGCGTCGCCAGGGAGGCGGCACCTTTGTACAAACTAATCTGTGGCAGAGCTTCAGCGATCCGCTGGCTGAACTGCTGGCCGATCATCCGGAATCACAATTCGACCTGCTCGAAACCCGTCATGCCCTCGAAGGTATCGCTGCCTATTATGCGGCGTTGCGTGGGACTGACGAAGATCTGGCGCGCATCCGCGACTGCCATCATGTGATCCAGCAAGCTCAGGACAGTGGCGATCTAGACGCCGAAGCCGACGCGGTCATGCAATACCAAATTGCCGTGACCGAGGCTGCCCACAACGTTGTGTTACTCCATCTGCTGCGCTGTATGGGCCCGATGCTGGAACAGAACGTTCGTCAGAACTTTGAATTGCTCTACTCGCGCCGTGAGATGTTGGCAACAGTGAGTAGCCATCGCGCCGGGATCTTTGAGGCGATTGTGGCACGCGAACCTGAAAAGGCCCGTGAAGCCTCGCACCGCCATTTGGCGTTTATCGAGGAAATTTTGCTGGATCTCAGCAGGGAAAACACCCGGCGTGATCGATCGCTGCGGCGTCTCCAGCAACGCAAGGATTAAGAGTGGTTCTCTTCAAGGCACACCAGCTTGTAGAGATAAAGCTCGGAGTGCTTAGTTAAGTACTTAAGCGGCAACCAAACTGATGAGCCTGTCTTCGTGCGTTTTATGACAGAACGCACGAAGACAGGCTCCAAACAAACCATTAGACAGATAAGGAATACCACCATGTCAGAACGTTTAAACAATGACGTGGATCCGATCGAAACCCGCGACTGGCTGCAGGCGATCGAATCGGTCATCCGTGAAGAGGGTGTTGAACGCGCTCAGTTCCTGATTGATCAGGTGCTGGGAGAAGCCCGCAAGGGCGGTGTTAGCGTTGCAGCTGGTGCTGCGGCTAACAACTACGTCAACACCATCGCGGTAGAAGACGAACCGGCATACCCGGGCAACCTGGATCTGGAGCGTCGTATTCGTTCTGCTATCCGTTGGAACGCCGTGATGACCGTGTTGCGTGCTTCCAAGAAAGATCTGGATCTGGGCGGCCACATGGCTTCCTTCCAATCTTCTGCGACCTTCTATGAAGTCTGCTTTAACCACTTCTTCCGTGCTCGCAACGAGAAAGACGGCGGCGATCTGGTTTACTTCCAGGGCCACATCTCTCCGGGCGTTTATGCACGTGCCTTCCTTGAAGGCCGCCTGACCGAAGATCAAATGAACAACTTCCGTCAGGAAGTGCACGGTAAAGGCCTGTCCTCTTACCCGCATCCAAAACTGATGCCTGAATTCTGGCAGTTCCCGACCGTCTCCATGGGTCTGGGCCCAATCAGCGCCATCTATCAGGCCAAGTTCCTCAAGTATCTGGAACACCGTGGTCTGAAAGACACCTCTGGCCAGACCGTTTATGCCTTCCTGGGCGACGGCGAGATGGACGAACCAGAATCCAAAGGTGCGATCACCATCGCAACCCGTGAGAAGCTGGACAACCTGGTATTTGTCATCAACTGCAACCTGCAGCGTCTGGATGGCCCGGTCACCGGTAACGGCAAGATCATCAACGAGCTGGAAGGCATCTTCGCAGGTGCTGGCTGGCAGGTGCTGAAAGTGATCTGGGGCGGTCGTTGGGATGAACTGCTGCGTAAAGATACCAGCGGCAAGCTGATCCAACTGATGAACGAAACCCTGGACGGCGACTACCAGACCTTCAAATCCAAAGACGGCGCTTACGTGCGTGAGCACTTCTTCGGCCGCTTCCCAGAAACCGCCGCGCTGGTCAAAGATATGACCGACGACGAAATCTGGGCGCTGAACCGTGGTGGTCACGATCCGAAGAAAGTCTTTGCTGCACTGAAAAAAGCGCAGGATACCCAAGGCAAACCAACCGTGATCCTGGCCCATACCATCAAAGGTTACGGCATGGGTGAAACTGCGGAAGGTAAAAACATCGCTCACCAGGTGAAGAAAATGAACATGGAAGGGGTTCACCACTTCCGCGATCGTTTCAACGTGCCAGTGGCCGATGCCGATATCGAAAAACTGCCATACATCACCTTCGAGAAAGAGTCCGAAGAGTACAAGTATCTGCACGAACGCCGTCAGGCGCTGCAAGGCTATGTACCGACTCGTCTGCCGAACTTCACCGAGAAGCTGGAAATGCCAGCTCTGGAAGATTTCAGCTCACTGCTGGAAGAGCAGAACAAAGAAATTTCTACCACCATCGCCTTTGTGCGTGCCCTGAACGTGATGTTGAAGAACAAGTCGATCAAAGATCGCCTGGTGCCAATCATCGCCGACGAAGCGCGTACCTTCGGTATGGAAGGTCTGTTCCGTCAGATCGGTATCTACAGCCCGAACGGCCAGCAATACACCCCGCAGGACCGTGAGCAGGTTGCATACTATAAAGAAGACGAGAAAGGCCAGATCCTGCAGGAAGGTATCAACGAACTGGGCGCAGCCTCTTCCTGGTTGGCCGCAGCGACTTCCTACAGCACCAACGATCTGCCAATGATCCCGTTCTACATCTACTACTCCATGTTCGGTTTCCAACGTATCGGCGACCTGTGCTGGGCAGCGGGTGACCAACAGGCGCGTGGCTTCCTGATCGGCGGGACTTCAGGGCGTACTACCCTGAACGGCGAAGGTCTGCAGCACGAAGATGGCCACAGCCACATTCAGTCTCTGACCATCCCTAACTGCATCTCTTACGATCCGGCTTACGCGTATGAAGTCGCGGTGATCATGCATGACGGCCTGGTGCGTATGTACGGTGACGCGCAAGAAAACGTCTACTACTACCTGACCACGCTGAACGAAAACTACCACATGCCAGCCATGCCACAGGGCGCAGAAGAGGGTATCCGTAAAGGTATCTACAAGCTGGAAACTCTGGAAGGTAGCAAAGGTAAAGTACAGCTGTTGGGCTCCGGTGCGATCCTGCGTCATGTGCGTGAAGCTGCGCAGATCCTGGCGAAAGACTACGGCGTGGGTTCTGACACCTACAGCGTAACTTCCTTCACCGAACTGGCGCGTGATGGTCAGGACTGTGAGCGTTGGAACATGCTGCACCCAACCGAAACCCCACGTGTGCCTTACATCGCTCAGGTGATGAACGAGGCGCCAGCGGTAGCGTCTACCGACTACATGAAGCTGTTCGCAGAGCAGGTTCGTACTTTCGTACCAGCCAGCGATTATCGCGTACTGGGTACTGACGGCTTCGGTCGTTCAGACAGCCGCGAAAACCTGCGTCACCACTTCGAAGTTGATGCTTCCTACGTGGTGGTTGCTGCTCTGGGTGAACTGGCTAAACGCGGTGAAATTGAAGCTTCTGTGGTCGCTGATGCGATTAAGAAATTCGACATCAACCCAGAAAAAGTTAACCCGCGTCTGGCATAAGAGGTACTGAACAATGTCTATCGAAATCAAAGTGCCGGACATCGGTGCAGATGAAGTTGAAATCACCGAGATCCTGGTGAAGGTTGGCGATAAGGTTGAAGTTGAACAATCGCTGATCGCCGTGGAAGGCGACAAAGCCTCCATGGAAGTGCCTTCGCCGCAGGCTGGCGTGGTGAAAGAGATCAAAGTTGCCGTCGGTGATAAAACCGAGACGGGCAAACTGCTGATGATCTTTGAAGCAGAAGGTGCGGCCGCTGCCGCACCAGCCGCCAAGGCAGAAGAAAAACCGGCCGCGGCTCCTGCCGCAGCCGCAGCCAAAGACGTTGAAGTGCCGGACATCGGTGCGGACGAAGTTGAAGTCACCGAGATCCTGGTGAAAGTTGGCGATACCGTGACTGCCGAGCAGTCTCTGATCACCGTAGAAGGCGACAAGGCTTCTATGGAAGTGCCTGCGCCATTCGCCGGTACCGTGAAAGAGATCAAAATCAACACCGGTGACAAAGTGAAAACCGGTTCCCTGATTATGGTCTTCGAAGTGGCTGGCGCGGCTGCTGCTGCCCCTGCGGCAAGCGCGGCGAAAAACGTCGAAGTGCCAGACATTGGCGGCGACGAAGTAGAAGTGACCGAAGTGATGGTGAAAGTGGGCGATAAAGTTGCCGCTGAGCAGTCACTGATCACCGTTGAAGGTGACAAGGCTTCTATGGAAGTTCCGGCTCCGTTCGCGGGCACCGTGAAAGAAATCAAAATCGCTACCGGCGACAAAGTGAAAACCGGTTCTCTGATCATGGTGTTCGAAGTGGAAGGCGCTGCACCAGCACCTGCCGCTGCTCCGGCCCAGAAAGCAGAAGCCGCTCCGGCTCCGGCCAAGCAGGAAGCCAAAGCGGCTGCACCTGCTGCTGGTAAAGGGGAGTTCGCTGAAAACGACGCCTACGTTCACGCTACCCCAGTCATCCGCCGCTTGGCGCGTGAGTTTGGTGTTAACCTGGCGAAAGTGAAGGGCACCGGTCGTAAAGGCCGTATCCTGCGCGAAGACGTTCAGGCTTACGTGAAGGACGCGGTCAAACGCGCCGAAGCCGCTCCAGCCGCTACCGGTGGTGGCCTGCCAGGCATGCTGCCGTGGCCGAAAGTGGACTTCAGCAAGTTTGGTGAGATCGAAGAAGTTGAACTGGGCCGCATCCAGAAAATCTCTGGTGCCAACCTGAGCCGCAACTGGGTGATGATCCCGCACGTGACTCACTTCGACAAGACCGATATCACCGACCTGGAAGCGTTCCGCAAGCAGCAGAACGACGAAGCTGCCAAGCGTAAGCTGGACGTGAAGTTCACCCCGGTGGTGTTCATCATGAAAGCCGTTGCCGCTGCCCTGGAGCAGATGCCACGCTTCAACAGTTCACTGTCCGAAGACGGCCAGAAGCTGACGCTGAAGAAATACATCAACATCGGTGTGGCGGTAGATACGCCAAATGGCCTGGTGGTTCCGGTATTCAAGGATGTGAACAAGAAGAGCATCACTGAGCTGTCCCGTGAACTGATGGCGATCTCCAAAAAAGCGCGTGACGGTAAGTTGACCGCAGGCGAAATGCAGGGCGGTTGCTTCACCATCTCCAGCCTGGGCGGTATCGGGACTACTCACTTCGCGCCGATTGTTAACGCGCCGGAAGTGGCTATCCTGGGTGTCTCCAAGTCTGCGATGGAGCCGGTCTGGAACGGTAAAGAGTTCACGCCGCGTCTGATGATGCCAATGTCGCTCTCCTTCGACCACCGGGTGATTGACGGTGCTGACGGTGCGCGCTTTATCACCATCATCAACAACATGCTGGCCGACATTCGCCGTCTGGTGATGTAATGAAAAAAGGGCGCAGCATGCTGCGCCCTTAGTAATTCAGTAGCAGTTTTGTCGGGTTTTGCATGACTCGACAGAATTGTTGGGACACGGGTCACTCGAACACGCTTTGCAGATTATTAACAATTCTGTAAACTGCTCGCGGTGTATGCGTCCCGGTGGATGAAGGGCGTTATGAGATCGACTAGCAATAAAAATGACGTCTGACCCGCCGGACAAAACAATTAAGAGGTCATGATGAGTACTGAAATTAAAACTCAGGTCGTGGTACTTGGGGCGGGCCCTGCAGGTTACTCTGCTGCTTTTCGTTGCGCTGACTTAGGTCTGGAAACCATTCTGGTTGAGCGTTACTCCACTCTGGGTGGTGTTTGCCTGAACGTGGGCTGTATTCCTTCCAAAGCACTGTTACACGTTGCCAAAGTGATCGAAGAAGCCAAAGCGTTGGCCGAACACGGCATCGTTTTCGGCGAGCCGAAAACCGACATCGACAAAGTGCGCGTCTGGAAAGAGAAAGTCATCAATCAGCTGACCGGTGGTCTGGCTGGCATGGCTAAAGGCCGCAAAGTGAAAGTGGTCAACGGCCTGGGTAAATTCACTGGCGCCAACACGCTAGTGGTTGAAGGCGAGAATGGTGCAACCACCATCAACTTCGACAATGCCATCATCGCCGCAGGCTCCCGTCCGATCCAACTGCCATTTATTCCTCATGAAGATCCACGCGTGTGGGATTCCACCGATGCACTGGCGCTGAAAACCGTTCCAGAGCGCATGCTGGTTATGGGCGGCGGTATCATCGGCCTGGAAATGGGCACCGTATACCATGCACTGGGTTCACAGATCGACGTGGTTGAAATGTTCGACCAGGTGATCCCGGCTGCAGATAAAGACGTGGTGAAAGTCTTTACCAAGCGTATCAGCAAGCAGTTCAACCTGATGCTGGAAACCAAAGTGACCGCGGTAGAAGCCAAAGAAGACGGCATCTACGTCACGATGGAAGGTAAAAAAGCCCCTGCAGAACCACAGCGCTACGACGCGGTGCTGGTAGCGATTGGCCGTGTGCCGAACGGTAAACTGCTGGACGCTGGCCAAGCCGGTGTAGAAGTTGACGACCGTGGCTTTATCCACGTCGACAAACAGCTGCGTACCAACGTGCCGCACATCTTCGCGATTGGTGACATCGTCGGTCAACCGATGCTGGCACACAAAGGTGTGCATGAAGGCCACGTAGCTGCAGAAGTTATCGCCGGTATGAAGCACTACTTCGACCCGAAAGTGATCCCATCTATCGCTTATACCGAGCCAGAAGTGGCATGGGTAGGGATGACCGAGAAAGAAGCCAAAGAGAAAGGCATCAGCTACGAAACGTCCACCTTCCCGTGGGCAGCTTCAGGCCGTGCTATCGCTTCTGACTGTGCAGATGGTATGACCAAACTGATCTTCGACAAAGAAACGCACCGTATCATCGGTGGCGCGATTGTCGGCACCAACGGCGGCGAGCTGCTGGGTGAAATCGGTCTGGCGATCGAGATGGGCTGTGATGCGGAAGATATCGCGTTGACTATCCACGCTCACCCAACCCTGCACGAATCCGTAGGCCTGGCAGCAGAGATCTACGAAGGCAGCATCACCGATCTGCCAAACCCGAAAGCCAAGAAGAAGTAATTTCTGCGGTTGATCAGGTTGATAAGCGGCTCCTGTAAAGGGGCCGTTTTTATTTGGTGAGTAGCGGATAAAAGGCCGCTCAAAGAGCGGCCAGTAGCTTACTTGTTCTGGAGTACGACGTTGAAGATCAGTTGGTTGCCGGAAACTGACCAGCCACCTTTACTGACGCCAAACACCGATCCTAGTACAATGAGCAGGATAATGAGTGATCTCCCTTTCATTGCGCGTTCCTTGTGGAACCACGACCACCGCGACTTCACCGGAAAAATCCCGGCGGAACAAGCGTTCGTCAGCGCTTGTATCGCAGTAGTTGCAGCACTGTTCTCAAGCCCGATGACCGGCTGCTAAACCGGCAGAACAGACCCAAAATCAGGGTACATAAAAAAAAGGGTTTTTGCATCCCAATGGTTGATTTTTTAACCGGCTTTACGCACAATGATCCTGTTCGTCAGCGCTTGTATCGTTCTTAACGATATAAGAAATCCGTTCGGTGCCTGCTAACACCGCGCGGATACAAAGAACCGTCTTTATGGCGGTTTTTTTGTGCCCAATGCCCGCCAATTTCCCCCAACTCTATCGATAACCATTGTAAAAGTATGGATGTTATGTTGTGCTCATTGGGCTGAGATTGCTGTTGTGCCGTAACGAACCCAAGCCCGTCCCGCCTGCTTTGCAGCCGATTACGCTGCGGTCAACGATTCAGCAAAGATTTAATGTTGCTTTTATGTGAACGAATTAACAACCGATTCAAATCCTGATATGCTGGCTGGGCGGAACCGGGCACTGTACCTTACTTACAGTCCAGGATATCGACAGCAGTGCCCCGTCAAATATCGCCGTGCGCTAAACCCGGTTTGAATATAAAACGCCAGGCACAATAAATGACAATGAGAGCGAGGAGAAAGTCGTGCTAGAAGAATACCGTAAGCACGTGGCCGAGCGTGCTGCAGAGGGCATCGTCCCTAAGCCATTAGATGCGACACAAATGGCAGCGCTGGTTGAATCATTAAAAAATCCGCCAAAAGGCGAAGAAGAATTTCTGTTAGACCTGCTGATTAACCGTGTACCACCGGGCGTCGACGAAGCCGCCTATGTCAAAGCAGGTTTTCTGGCAGCCGTTGCCAAAGGCGAAGCCACTTCTCCCCTGGTTACCCCCGAAAAAGCCATTGAACTACTAGGCACCATGCAGGGCGGTTACAACATTCATCCGCTGATCGACGCGTTGGATAACGAAAAGCTGGCACCGATTGCTGCCAAGGCGCTTTCCCATACGCTGCTGATGTTTGATAACTTCTACGACGTAGAAGAGAAAGCCAAAGCCGGTAACCCACACGCCAAGCAGATCATGCAGTCCTGGGCCGATGCCGAATGGTATCTGTCACGCCCACCGTTAGCGGAAAAGATTACCGTGACCGTGTTCAAAGTCACTGGCGAAACCAACACCGACGATCTGTCACCCGCTCCGGATGCCTGGTCACGTCCAGATATCCCACTGCATGCGCTGGCCATGCTCAAGAGCGAACGTGAAGGTATTTTCCCGGATCAGCCGGGTAGCGTTGGCCCAATCAAGCAGATTGAAGAGCTGAACAAGAAAGGTTTCCCGCTGGCCTACGTCGGTGACGTGGTTGGTACCGGTTCTTCCCGTAAATCTGCTACCAACTCGGTGCTGTGGTTTATGGGTGACGACATCCCCTACGTGCCGAACAAGCGTGGCGGTGGTGTGGTGCTGGGCGGCAAGATTGCGCCAATCTTCTTTAACACTATGGAAGATGCCGGTGCGTTGCCGATCGAAGTGGACGTCTCCAACCTGAACATGGGCGATGTGATCGACATCTTCCCGTATAAAGGCGAAGTGCGTAACCATGAAACCGGCGAACTGGTTGCCAGCTTCGAGCTGAAAACCGATGTGTTGCTGGATGAAGTGCGTGCCGGTGGCCGTATCCCACTGATTATCGGCCGTGGGCTAACCACCAAGGCGCGTGAAGCGCTTGGCCTGCCGCACAGCGAAGTGTTCCGTATTGCCAAGCCGGTAGCGGCTAGCAGCAAAGGCTTCTCGCTGGCGCAGAAAATGGTTGGCCGCGCCTGTGGCGTTGCTGGTGTTCGCCCTGGCGAATACTGCGAACCTAAGATGACCTCGGTAGGTTCGCAAGATACCACCGGTCCGATGACCCGTGACGAGCTGAAAGATCTGGCTTGCCTGGGCTTCTCTGCCGATCTGGTGATGCAGTCGTTCTGTCATACTGCCGCCTACCCGAAACCGGTGGACGTCACCACTCACCATACGCTGCCAGACTTCATCATGAACCGTGGTGGCGTTTCGCTGCGCCCTGGCGATGGCGTGATCCACTCCTGGCTGAACCGCATGTTACTGCCGGATACCGTGGGTACCGGTGGCGATTCCCACACCCGCTTCCCGATCGGCATTTCCTTCCCGGCAGGTTCTGGTCTGGTGGCCTTTGCTGCCGCTACCGGCGTGATGCCGCTGGATATGCCTGAGTCGGTGCTGGTGCGCTTCAAAGGCAAAATGCAGCCTGGTATCACCCTGCGTGATCTGGTGCATGCTATCCCTTACTACGCGATCCAGCAGGGCCTGTTGACCGTAGAGAAGAAGGGCAAGAAGAACATCTTCTCTGGCCGCATTCTGGAGATCGAAGGTCTGCCGGAGCTGAAGGTCGAGCAGGCGTTTGAGCTGACCGATGCCTCGGCAGAGCGTTCCGCCGCCGGTTGCACCATCAAGCTGGATAAGGCACCGATCGCCGAATATCTGAGCTCTAACATCGTGCTGCTGAAGTGGATGATCTCCGAAGGTTATGGCGATCGCCGTACCCTGGAGCGCCGTATTCAGGGGATGGAAAAATGGCTGGCGGATCCGCAGTTGCTGGAAGGCGATGCGGATGCAGAATATGCCGCAGTGATCGAAATCGATCTGGCGGATATCAAGCAGCCAATCCTGTGTGCGCCGAACGATCCGGACGACGCACGCCTGCTGTCTGACGTGGCCAACAGCAAGATCGACGAAGTGTTTATCGGTTCCTGCATGACCAACATCGGCCACTTCCGTGCGGCAGGTAAACTGTTGGATCAGCATAAAGGCCAACTGCCAACTCGCCTGTGGGTGGCTCCGCCAACCAAGATGGACGCAGCGCAACTGACTGAAGAAGGCTACTACAGCGTCTTTGGCAAGAGCGGGGCACGTATCGAGATCCCTGGCTGTTCACTGTGTATGGGTAACCAGGCACGCGTAGCGGACGGTGCGACCGTGGTTTCCACCTCGACTCGTAACTTCCCGAACCGTCTGGGTACCGGAGCCAACGTTTATCTGGCCTCCGCAGAGCTGGCCGCAGTGGCTTCACTGCTGGGCCGTCTGCCAACGCCTGATGAGTATCAGACCTATATGGCACAGGTCGACAAGACGGCGGCGGATACCTATCGCTACCTGAACTTCGACCAGTTGACCCAGTATACGGAAAAAGCCGACGGCGTGATCTTCCAAACCGCGGTGTAAGTCGGTACTGAGTTAGCATCATCACGGGGAGCCTTTGGGTTCCCCGTTTTTTTGTGATCGTCTCCCGCTTTTATTGATATTAACTGATTGATTAGTATTGTTTTGATGAAATCATTACTCTCAGGCTAACAAACCATCCCCCTGCTTGATTGATAGCGCTCTCCTAGACTCTTACTCTAACCGTACTAAACCGAACCAAGTAAACCCAGGAGGTTGAGGTATGTCGCTTCATCAAAGCCCCACGCGCGTTTGGGATACCCGGCGGCAGGAAAAAAAACGCCGTATCGCGAGTGTGCAAGGGCAGTCGCAGGGCAAAGTGATCCCCACCGCCGATCTGACCAGCGTGCTGGAAAAACTGCTGGTTTCTGGCGATCGGGTGGTGCTGGAAGGCAATAACCAGAAACAGGCCGATTTTCTCTCCCGTATGCTCGCCGAGGTCAACCCCACCAAGGTCCACGATCTGCATATGATCATGCCAAGCGTTGGCCGCGCCGAGCATCTGGATATTTTTGAAAAGGGCATCGCCCGCAAGCTCGATTTTGCCTTCTCTGGTACCCAGAGTCTGCGCATTTCCCAACTGCTGGAAGATGGGCAGCTCGAAATCGGAGCCATCCACACTTATATAGAACTCTATTCCCGCCTGTATGTGGATCTGGTGCCGAACGTGGCGCTAGTGGCCGGGTTCAAGGCCGATCGTCATGGCAATCTGTACACCGGGCCAAGTACCGAAGATACCCCGGCACTGGTGGAGGCCACCGCGTTTAAAGACTGCATCGTCATCGCTCAGGTCAACGAACTGGTCGACGATGAAATGGATCTGCCAAGAGTTGATATCCCCGGTTCCTGGATCGATTTTGTGGTGGTGGCAGACAAGCCGTTCTTTATTGAACCGCTGTTTACCCGCGATCCGCGTCTGATCAAACCCGTGCATGTGTTGATGGGGATGATGGCGATCAAAGGCATCTACGCCAAACATCAGGTGCAATCGCTGAACCATGGTATCGGTTTTAACACCGCCGCCATCGAGCTGCTGTTACCCACCTACGGTGAGCAACTGGGCCTGAAGGGTAAAATCTGTAAACACTGGACTCTGAACCCACATCCAACCCTAATCCCGGCGATCGAAAGCGGTTGGGTTGAGACCGTGCACTGCTTTGGCGGTGAGCTGGGGATGGAGAATTACATTGCCGCTCGCCCGGATATTTTCTTTACCGGTAGTGACGGCTCCATGCGTTCCAACCGCGCGTTTTGCCAGATGGCCGGTCAGTACGCCGTAGATATGTTTATCGGCTCCACCTTACAGATCGACGGTATGGCTCACTCTTCTACCGTGACCCGTGGCCGCCTCTCCGGTTTTGGCGGCGCACCGAACATGGGGCACGATCCACACGGTCGTCGCCACGCTACGCCTGCCTGGTTGGATATGATCGAAGAGCCGGATCCGTTGGCTCGTGGCCGCAAGCTGGTGGTGCAGATGGTGGAAACCTTCCAGGCAGGTGCCAAACCGACCTTCGTAGAAAAACTCGATGCCGTCGATGTGGCGCAAGAATCTGGCATGCCGTTGGCTCCGGTGATGATTTACGGCGATGACGTGACCCACGTGCTGACCGAAGAGGGCATCGCTTATCTGTATCGTGCACGCTCGTTGGAAGAGCGCCGCGCTATGGTGGCTGCGGTAGCCGGTATCACCGATATCGGGCTGGGTGTGGACGCCAAACGCGTGGCTGAACTGCGCCGTGAAGGCAAAGTGGTGTTCCCGGAAGATCTCGATATTCGCCGCACCGATGCTTCGCGTTCTTTGCTGGCTGCGGGCAGCGTAGCGGATCTGGTCGAGTGGTCCGGCGGCCTGTATAACCCGCCAGCTAAATTCCGGAGCTGGTAATGAAACTTTCCCCCTGTTTAATCGCCTCTGATGCGGATCGGGTTGCCGCACGATTGGCGGAGCTTGCCACGCAGGCGCTAGTGGATGAGGCGCGCCTCAGCCCGAAACCGGGGCTGGTGGATGCCCGGGGCTCCGGTGCGCATCAGGATCTGACGCTGGCGTTGATGGAACGTTCGGCTCACAGCCTGACGCCGGTCTTCCATCGGCTGGCGATTGCCGGTTGGCAGCGTCCAGCCGATAGCGCGTTACGCCAGGAAGTTGGCCGGATTGGTCGGGAAGGTGAACAGCGGATGATGGCAGCCACTGCCGGTGTTAACACGCATCGCGGGGCGATCTGGGCGATGGGCTTGCTGGTGACGGCGGTAGCCATGCAAGGGGGTAACGCAACACCATCCAGCAGTTGCGTATTAGCCGCCCAGTTGGCGCAATTGCCGGACCACGCCAGCCCGAAGGTGTTCAGTAAAGGCTTGCGAGCCACTCAACGCTATCAGGTTCCAGGCGCAAGGGAAGAGGCCCAGCAAGGTTTTCCGCATGTGATGCAACGGGCGCTGCCGCAGCTGTGGCACAGCAGGAGCCAAGGGGCCAGTGAGCCAGCCGCGCAGATCGATGCGCTGATGGCCATCATGACCACCCTGAGCGATACCTGTGTGTTGTCGCGCGGTGGGCTAACGGCGCTGAAAGCGATGCAGCAGGGGGCCGCCGAGGTACTGCATGCCGGAGGATATCAACATCCGGCAGGGCAGGCGGCGTTGGCCAAACTGGAACAACGGCTATTGGCGAGTAACGCTTCACCCGGTGGCGCAGCCGATTTGCTGGCTGCGGCTCTGTTCCTCGATCGGGCTACGGCCCGCTGAATAATCAATCCAGAGGATGTTATGGAACATATCGATTTGAGTTATCCGGCCAGCATTACGCTGCTGGGTAAGGCACTGAGCGGAGTCGTGGGCTCCGGTGACATGGAGGCTCTGTTTGAGCCTGCAGCTGACGGTACGCTGACGGTGGCGATCAAAACCTCCGTAGACGGTAGTCGTCAGCGTTGGCAGCACCTGTTTGAACGCTTGGCTTCTTTGCGTGATTTACCTGCCGGACGGTTAGAGATTAACGACTTCGGCGCTACGCCGGGGGTGGCTCGGTTGCGTATCGAACAGGTATTTGAGGAGGCCGCCCATGCGTGATGATCTCAGCTTTATCGAACTCAGCGCCCGGGAGCGCGCTCGTAATCTGCTGGACAGCGGCAGTTTTCGTGAACTATTGGGGCCATTTGAGCGTATTACTTCACCTTGGCTGGAGCCACAAGGCATAGTCACCCAGGCCGATGACGGCATGGTGGTCGCCAAAGGCACCATTGACGGTCAACCGGCAGTGGTAGTGGCGGTAGAAGGGGCGTTTCAGGGCGGCAGTATGGGGGAGGTTTCCGGTGCCAAGATGGCCGCGGCCCTGGAACTGGCGGCAGAAGATAACCGCAACGGCATTGCGACTCAGGCAGTATTGCTGCTGGAAACCGGTGGCGTGCGTTTGCAGGAAGCCAACCTGGGGCTGGCCGCGATCGCGGATATTCATGCGGCGATTGTCGATCTGCGCCGATATACCCCGGTGGTGGGCATTATTGCCGGAACCGTGGGCTGCTTTGGCGGGATGTCGATCGCGGCAGCATTATGCAGCTACCTGATTGTCACCCGTGAAGCGCGCCTGGGCTTAAACGGCCCACAGGTAATTGAACAGGAAGCCGGTATCGAAGAATACGATTCCCGCGATCGGCCTTTTATCTGGAGCATGACCGGTGGCGATGTGCGCTATCGCAGCGGCTTTGTCGATGAAGAAGTCCCTGATGCGTTACATGCGGTCAAGGCTGCGATGACAGGTTGCCTGCAACGCGGCGTGCCTGCTCAGCACCGTTCCGACAATTATCACTACTACTTGCCGAAACTGTCGCAATTCGACACCCGCCAGCAGGCGGACTCGGCGGTCATTGCTCAACTGTTTGCTGCGGAGGATCGGGTATGAGTACGTCATCATCAAGCCGTGGAGAATATTGGTTCTCTTTGCTGACGGCAGGTGCCGAGCAGCGCCAGGGGCAGTGCGCCTCGATCCGAGTCGCGGACGCTGAACTAGAGGGCCAACCGGTGCGTTTTATCGCCGTGGTGCCGGATGCAAATAACCATTACCCACGCGCCGCACGCGGTGAAGTAGGTTTGCTGGAAGGTTGGACGTTAGCTCAGGTAGTCAGTGAAGCGGTCGCGGCCGACGTTGGTAAAGCACAAAAGCGCGCTATCGTGGCGGTGATCGATGTGCCGAGCCAGGCCTACGGGCGTCGGGAAGAGGCCTTTGGTATTCATCAGGCGTTGGCCGGTGCGGCCGGGGCTTATGCCAAGGCTCGGCTGGCCGGTCACCCGGTGATTGGTTTGATCGTCGGGAAAGCCATGTCCGGCGCGTTTCTGGCGCACGGCTATCAGGCCAACCGCTTGATCGCCTTCAACGATGCTGGCGTGATGATCCATGCGATGGGCAAAGAGTCTGCGGCGCGCATCACGTTACGCTCCGTAGAGGCGCTGGAGAAGCTGGCAGCAACCATTCCACCGATGGCCTATGACATCGAGCATTACAGCTCGCTGGGCCTGCTGGAACAGTTACTGGATATCCGTGACCCGCTGCAGGCCAGTGAGCAGGAGCTTAATCTGGTACGCCACTCGGTGGTCCAGGCGATTGCTAAAACACGCAGTGAAGGCGTTGGTTTAACTAACCGTCTGGGGGCAGACAACCGCCATAGCTCTTCGCTGGTGCGTGAACGTATGCGCGCAGAGTGGTAATGCCACGCTAGCCATTTTTACGTCAGAGTTCAGGAACAAAATACGACCCGCCGGGAGGGCGCATGTGATGCGTTCCGACCCGGCATAAAGCTTCACCTGCATATAACAATATAACTAACACCATCGCACCTGATCTGACTGATTTTTTCTTTTTAACAGGTGATTTATGACATACGTAATTATTCATGCCTTGGCACCGATTTTTGTCATTATGCTGCTGGGCTTTTTTGCCGGTAAGGCAAAAATGGTCGATAACCAGAACGTTTCATTACTCAACATCTTCGTGATGGATTTTGCCCTGCCGGCGGCCCTGTTCGGTGCCACCGTACAAACGCCTTGGGCGGGGATCGTTGAGCAGTCGCCGCTGATCGTGGTGTTGGTGCTGGCGATGTGGATCACCTATGCAGCGATCTATTTTACCTGCACCGGGATCTTCCATAAGTCTCCGCAGGATGCCGCGGTGCTGACGCTCACCGTGGCGTTGCCCAACTATGCTGCGCTGGGCCTGCCGATCCTCGGTAGCGTGCTGGGGGAAACGCCGGGAACCTCACTGTCCGTGGCGGTGGCTATCGCCTGTGGTTCGGTATTGATGACACCGTTTTGCCTGCTGATCCTTGAGCGTGAGAAGGCCCGTACAGCCGGTGGGGTTCAGGGTTCCAGCCTGGGCATGTTGCCGGTGCTGATGTGGCGCTCGGTAAAAAAACCGATCGTCTGGGGGCCGCTGCTTGGGGTGGTGCTGTCGGCGATAGGCGTTCATATGCCTGAAATGGTGCTGGCCGCGATCAAACCGCTTGGCCTGTCGGCTACGGCGACGGCGCTGTTCCTGACCGGCGTGATCCTGTCTGCCCGTAAGTTGCAGATCAACGGCCCGGTACTGCTGTCGAGCGTAACCAAACTGCTGATCCAACCGTTTATTGCCTGGGGGCTGGTGCTGGCATTGGGCCTGCACGGTAGCGTGGCCATCACCGCTATTTTGATGATCGCCCTTTCCGCCGGCTTCTTCGGTATCGTCTTTGGTAACCGTTTTGGCGTGCAGTCGCCGGATGCCGAAGCCACGTTACTGATCAGTTCCGTGTTGTGTATCATTACCTTACCGCTGTTTATCACCCTGACCTCAGGGATGTAACTGGAGCAACCGATGATTCGCCCGCATGACCTGATTTGGATTAGTGACCGTTCTGCCCTCAGCGCCGACCAGGCGTTGCCGGAGTGGGTGAGCCAGCAGTGGCGCACCTCATTACCGCTGGTGGTGCGGCGCGATGTTCAGGGCAACGGGCGGATCCCGGTGGGGATCCGGGGTATGAAACGCAGCCAGCGCGCCGCAGCTTGGGTTAACGAAGAGGCTATCCGGCGCATAGTGACTCCGGAGTCTTTGGTGAGTGAACCCTTGGCATTGCTGCACTCGAGCTTTGTTTCCCAGCCTCCGGTGCAGGCGCTCATCATGCTGGCTCAGCGGCCTTGGCCGTGGGGCTGGGGCGTGACCGGCAGCTGTGGTTATGCGCTGGCGACCGAAATTCCGGTGATGCATGCCGATAGCGATCTGGATCTGTTGGTTCGCTGTCCGCAGCCTGCCAGCCTTGATGAGTTGCAGCGGCTGGCGCAGTGGTTGCAGGCGCTGCCTTGCCGCGCCGATGCCCAGATAGAAACACCGCTCGGCGGCTTTGCCCTGAGCGAATGGCTGCGGGATGGACGAGCGATGCTGAAAACCGCTGAGGGGCCGTTGGTGACGACGGATCCATGGGCCAGCTCTCAGGAGATCTGATGAAGATTTTATTTACCTTTCCCGGTCAGGGACCGCAGGTGCCTCAAATGCTGCACCAACTGCCGGCCAATGAAACAACCCAGCGGTTGTTAAGCGAGGCTTGCGCTGTTCTTGACCAGGACGTATTGGCATTGGACAGCGCCGAAGCCTTACAGAAAACCCGGGCAGTGCAGCTTTGCCTGCTGATAGCCGGCGTGGCCTACGCGCGGGAATTACAGCAGCACGGGGTCGAGGCTGACTTTGTCAGTGGGTTATCCATCGGCGCTTTTCCGGCCGCAGTGATTGCTGGGGCTTTGGCATTTCCCGATGCCGTCCGGCTGGTGGCGTTACGCGGCCAGCTAATGGAGGAGGCGTATCCGGCGGGATATGGCCTGGCGGCGATTATCGGTTTGCCGTTACGCCAGGTGGAAAGGTTGATAGCAGAGGTCAACAGCGCTGAGCTACCGGTCTATCTGGCCAATATCAATGCCGAAGACCAATTGGTGATCGCGGGTAGCGAAGCCGCAATGGTGCAGGTCATGGCGTTGGCGAAAACCGCCGGTGCGGCGAAAACCCAGCGTTTGGCGGTGAGCGTCCCTTCCCACTGTGCCCTGTTGGCACAACCGGCGGAAAAGCTGGCGCAGGCCATGAAGAAGGTAACCATCAATCGGCCACAGGTTGCGTATCTCAGCGGCAGTAGCGGGCGCGTGTTATGGCAGCCGGAGCGGATTGCTGACGATCTGGCCTTCAATATGGCCCGCACCGTGCGCTGGCATGAGGCGATGGTGGCGGCCTACGAACGGGAAGTCCGTCTGGCGATCGAAATGCCGCCGGGCGCGGTATTAACCGGCTTGACCAAAAAAGTGATGGAGCAGGGGGAAGCGCTGTCCCGTTGCCAACTGGGGCTGAACGCGGTCTGCGGCATTGTGGCCAAATATCGGCGCGATTAAACCGGCCCTTCACCGCGTGCGTACATACGGCCTTCCGCCGTCAACGCCAGCAGGTTCGGATCCTGCTGCTGGTTACGGTTGAACACCAGCGCGATGGTTTGGCGCATTTGGTACTGTTCGCACAGCGGCAGTAATTTCAACGTGTGTTCATACATCTTCTTCATTCGCCCTGGCACCAGCGTGTAGCCCACCCCGGCCTGCACCAGACTGAGCATTGAGAAAATATCATTCACCCGGGTGACGATTTCCGGTTCAAAACCGGCAATCTGAAACGCTTCGCTAAAGCCGTGATAAGTGGCGAAGCCTTCGGTCAGGGAGACAAACTTCTGGCTGCGAAAGTCTTGCAGGTCTGCCGTGCCATCGCTGTTTAGCGCCGAGGCTGCCGGTGCGGCAAGATAGATATCATCCTCAAACAGTGGCAGGATCTCAAAGCGCAGCGGATCGATTTGGCTGTCCGAAACCGAAATCAGGATGGCATCCAGCAATTGGTTCCCCAACTGGGCCAGCAGATCCTCATTCGATCCCATCGTCAGGCTGATCTCCATGGCCGGGCGGCGTACCTTCAGCCCCATGATCAACCGTGGAATGGTTTCCAGCGTCAGTGAGTAGAGCGTGCCGATACGCATGCGTTGCTGGCCAAACCCCGCCTTTAGCCGAGTTTCTTCGATGCCTTTGTAGGTGAGATCCACGATATCGCGGGCGTATTCTGCCAGCGTTTGCGCAGCGGGCAGGGGCAGCAGGTTACGCCCTTTATGAATAAACAGCGGGCAGCGAAAACCCTCTTCCAGAGTATGTAACGCACGATGCACGCTAACGCTGCTCAAGCCAAGCTGTTCTGCGGCTCGGCCGATGTTTTCCTTCTCCATAAACGCCAGAAAGATTTCCAATTTTTTCAGGGTGATTTCGCTGTCGATCATCGGCTCAGGCTTGGGTAAGGGCTAATGAGAGCCATGATAACAACAATTGCCCGTCCATAGCAGGCACAGAGAGCCTTCCCAAGCCCAAGGATAAACCGTTATATTGCGCCGCAGTTTATTTGGCCCAATCGATCAACTTTGCGAGCGCCCACTGAGATAGTGGCGAATTAAGGGTTACACTTATAAAAAAGCTCAGGAGGGCATGCTATGGATTACGAATTTCTGCGTGACGTAACCGGTCAGGTGGTGGTCAGATTTTCGATGGGGCATGAGGCCATCGGCCATTGGATTAATGAAGAGCTCAACGGTGATTTTAACCTGCTGGACCGTATCGAAGCCGGTGCGGCAGGGGTCAAGGGCAGTGAGCGTCAGTGGCAGTTGGAAGGCCATGAATACACGTTGCTGATGGACGGTGAAGAGGTGATGATCCGCGCCAACCAGTTGGAGTTCGAAGGCGACGAAATGGAAGAGGGGATGAACTACTACGACGAAGAGAGCCTCTCTTTCTGCGGTATCGAAGACTTCCTGACGGTGCTGAAAGCCTACCGCTCGTTTATGCTCAACTACTGATTATCCAGACGGGGGCAGGATGCTGCGCCCCTTGTGAGTCCCAGGTGGCCGATTCTCGGCCGCCTTTCCTCCCTTCTGTAATGATTAAATAAAATCAAATAATCATGTTGCTGATTTTTTAATCTGCGACACAGCGCCGATTTTTTCTTTTTTGATTTTATATAATCATTTTGATTAAAATAAATCACAATGACGAGGGTAGGATGAAAATTAAGGCGACAATAGAGAAAATCCCTGGGGGGATGATGGTCGTCCCGCTGGTGCTTGGCGCAATGATCAACACCTTTGCTCCACAGGCGCTGGATATTGGCGGCTTCACCACGGCACTGTTCAAAAACGGTGCGGCTCCACTGATTGGTGCTTTCCTGCTGTGTATGGGGGCCGGTATCAGCTTCAAGGCGGCTCCGCAGGCACTGTTGCAGGGCGGCACCATTACCTTGACCAAACTGCTGGTTGCCATGGCCCTGGGGCTAGGCGTTGAGCATCTGTTTGGGGCGGAAGGTATTTTTGGCCTGACCGGCGTGGCGATCATTGCCGCAATGAGCAACTCCAACGGCGGCCTGTATGCGGCGTTGGTCGGCGAGTTTGGTAATGAGCGAGACGTCGGGGCGATTTCGATCCTATCCCTGAATGACGGGCCGTTCTTCACCATGATCGCGCTGGGTGCGGCAGGTATGGCGAATATCCCATTGATGGCGTTGGTGGCGGTGTTGGTTCCCCTGCTGGTAGGGATGATGTTGGGTAATCTGGATCATCAGATGCGCGACTTCCTCACCAAGGGGGGCCCAATCCTGATCCCATTCTTTGCCTTCGCGCTCGGTGCTGGCATCAATCTGGAAATGTTACTGCAAGGCGGTATGGCTGGGGTTCTGCTCGGCGTGTTGACCACTTTTGTCGGCGGTTTCTTTAATATTCGCGCCGATCGACTGGTGGGGGGCTCAGGTATTGCCGGTGCGGCAGCATCGAGCACTGCCGGAAATGCGGTGGCGACGCCATTGGCGATTGCCCAGGCGGATCCTTCGTTAGCTAGCGTCGCGGCGGCTGCGGCCCCATTGATTGCCGCTTCGGTGATCACCACCGCCATACTGACCCCGATTCTCAGTTCTTGGGTGGCGAAGCGTAATGCCGCTAAGGGCGTAGCGCTGAAGGAGACAGCATGAAGATGATCGTGATTGCCGATGATTTTACCGGAGCTAACGATACCGGCGTGCAATTGGCAAAAAAGGGCGCGCGTACCGACGTGGTGCTCAACGAGCTACCGCAGTCTACCCGGCGTACGGATGTGCTGGTGATCAATACTGAAAGCCGGGCGTTATCTCCTGCAATGGCCAGCGCCAAGGTAAGTGAAGCCTTGCGGGCGTATTGCCAGAGCGATACCCCGCCCTTGGTGTATAAAAAAATCGACTCGACCTTTCGCGGTAACGTGGGAGCAGAGATCGAGGCGGCGATGGTCGCCAGCGGTGCGCAGTTGGCTATCGTGGCCGCAGCCATCCCCGCAGCAGGTCGGGTAACGCTCAATGGCGAATGCCGGGTTCACGGCGTGCCGTTGGTGGAGACCGAGTTCGCCAGCGATCCGAAAACGCCGATCGTGTCTTCTCATATCAAGACCTTGATTGGTTTGCAGACGGCCTACCCGATCCATGAGTTGGATTTACAGGTAGTACGCAGTGGCGAGCTAGGCCGCGAGTTGCCGCTCCTGAGCCGCAACGGGCCAGCGATTGTGGTAGTGGATGCCGAAACAGATGGCGATCTGGCGCAGTTGGCACAGGCAATTCAGCAACTCGGCTGCCGTTATCTGCTGGTAGGTGCTGCCGGATTGGCAAATGCATTGCCAGCCAGCAGCTATCTGGCCGCTCGCCAGCGTCTGCCCGTGCTGGTGGTTGCCGGATCGATGAGTGAAGCCACCCGGCAGCAGATTGTGTTTGCCGCAGAAGAAAAATCGCTCGGCATACTGGATATTGATGTTGAAGCCTTGTTGCAACCGCACAGCCAGTCTGCGGTAGATGAAATTATTCGTCAGGCTGTCAGCGTACTGCGAGATCGGCAGCACTGCGTGCTACGCACCTGCAGAGATGCCGATGCTCGCCGGATGATCGATACGCTTTGTGAAAAGCATGATCTTTCGCGCCAGCAGTTGGGGGACAAAATCAGCCAGACATTAGGCTCCATCACCTTGGCGATTATCAATCAGGCCCAGATTGGCGGTCTGTTCCTGACCGGAGGCGACATCGCCATTGCGGTTGCCAGAGCGTTGGGAGCGGAGGGCTACCGTATTACCAGTGAGGTTGTTCCTTGTGTGCCCTGTGGCACGTTCGTCAACAGCGAGATCGACGATCTGCCAGTGATCACCAAGGCCGGAGGATTTGGCGGCGCTTCAACGCTGCGGGATGCACTTTATTTTATTGAGGAGATGTACAGTGGCAAATAACACGATTGCGGTCACCATGGGCGATCCGGCAGGCATTGGGCCAGAGATTATCATTAAGGCGCTGTCTGAAGGTGAGTTGGCGGGAACGCCAGCGGTCGTGGTGGGCTGTCTGCAAACGTTGCAACGTATTCAGGCATTGGGGATCGTGCCAAAGGTCGAGTTGAGGCCGATCCAGCAGGTTTCGGAGGCACGCTTCGCGCCCGGTATTATCAACGTGATTGATGAACCGCTAGAGGACCCCGCAGCGCTGACACCAGGGAAAGTGCAGGCACAAGCGGGCGATCTGGCTTACCGATGCGTAAAGCGTGCCACCGAACTGGCCATGGCAGGTGAGGTAATGGCCATTGCCACGGCGCCGCTGAATAAAGAGGCGCTGCATCTGGCCGGGCATCTGTATCCAGGCCATACGGAGTTGTTGGCAAAACTGACCCACAGTCGGGATTATGCGATGGTGTTGTACACCGATAAGCTGAAGGTGATCCATGTTTCCACCCACATCGCCCTGCGCAAGTTCCTTGATACGCTGAATGCCGAGCGGATCGAAACGGTGGTGACGATGGCGGATACCTTCCTCAAGCGCGTCGGTTTTAAACATCCAAGGATCGCGGTCGCGGGCGTTAACCCCCACGCGGGTGAACATGGCCTGTTTGGCGATGAAGAGATCAACATCGTCAGCCCGGCGATTGCGGCAGTAAAACAGCTTGGGATCGATGTCTCAGGCCCGTGCCCACCGGATACCGTCTTCCTGCAGGCTTATGAAGGCCAGTACGATATGGTGGTCGCCATGTATCACGATCAGGGGCATATCCCCCTCAAGCTGCTGGGCTTCTACGATGGGGTTAACATCACGGCGGGCCTGCCGTTTATCCGAACTTCTGCCGACCACGGCACCGCGTTTGATATTGCCTGGACAGGTAAAGCCAAGTCTGAGAGCATGGCGATCTCGATTAAATTAGCCACTCAGTTGGCGTGATACCACGGACGTCATGAAGCCACAAACTCGCCAGGACCAGATTCTGGATTACCTGAAAGCCCATAATCTGGTCACCGTTGAGCAATTGGTCAGCGCTATCGATGCTTCTCCTGCCACCATCCGGCGCGATCTGATCAAGCTGGATGAGCAGGGGATCATCAATCGCAGCCATGGCGGCGTGGCCCTCAACCGTTTTATCCCCGCACAGCCTACCACTAACGAAAAACAGCTGCGTAACCCGCAGGAGAAGCGGGCTATCGCCCAATTTGCGGCCACGATGGTTAAAGCCGGTGATGCAGTGGTGCTGGATGCGGGTACCACTATGTTGGAGTTAGCGCGGCACTTGACACATCTCCCGCTGAGGGTGATCACCGCCGATCTGCATATCGCACTGTTTCTCTCAGGATTTAAACAGATCGAGGTGACCATCACTGGTGGCCGTATTGATGACAGCAGCCAGTCCTGCGTCGGCGATCATGGGCGCAGATTGCTGCGAGGGATCTATCCGGATATTGCGTTTGTCAGCTGTAACTCGTGGAGTATTGAGAACGGTATTACCACCCCAACCGAAGAGAAGGCGGGCTTGAAGCAGGATTTGATGGCCAATGCCCGCCAGCGGGTGCTGTTGGCAGATAGCAGTAAATACGCTGCCTACTCGTTATTTTGTGTGGCACCGCTTGGCAGCCTGACGGATATCGTCACCGATAAGGCGCTGGCTGCCACTGCACAACAGCAGCTGGCGGATTTACCCGCAGGCTTGCATCTGGTGTGACTGACAGGGCAACCTCGGCTGCCCTGTATCTCAACATCACAGGTGCGGAATGTTGCGCCCGTAGTAGATCTCCTGCATCTCTTTCCACAGCAGATCGGTGATCCTTTTCCGCTCCTCTTCGCTCAGCTCGTCCGGCCTGGCGTTGAACAGATAGTGTTTCAGATCGAAATCCTTCAGCAGCATCTTGGTGTGGAAGATGTTCTCCTGATACACGTTCACATCCATCATGTGGTACAGCGCCTTCATATCCTCGGACATAAAGTTCTGGATCGAATTGATCTCATGATCGATGTAATGCTTCACACCGGCTACATCGCGTGTGAAACCGCGTACGCGATAGTCCATGGTGACGATATCGGATTCCAATTGGTGGATCAGATAGTTCAGCGCTTTGAGCGGTGAAATCACGCCGCAGGTAGAGACTTCAATATCGGCCCGGAAGGTACACAGGCCGCCTTCTGGGTGGCTTTCTGGATAGGTGTGAACACAGATATGGCTTTTATCCAGATGTGCTACCACCGTCTTTGGCAGCGGCCCTGGGTGCTCAGAGGTATCCACGTCTTTCGGATCGACCGGCTCTTCGCTCATCAGAATGGTGACGCTGGCGCCTTGTGGATCGTAGTCCTGGCGGGCGATGTTGAGAATATTGGCGCCAATGATCGAGCAGGTTTCACTGAGGATCTCGGTCAGGCGGTTGGCATTGTACTGTTCGTCAATGTAGGCGATATAGCCATCGCGATCGTCTGCGGTTTTGGCATAACAAATATCGTAAATACAAAAACTCAGGCTCTTGGTCAGGTTATTAAAGCCGTGCAGTTTGATCTTTTGCAATTAGGTTTAGCCCCTATCTTCTCGCTTAACGTGAAACGTTCAGTGCGTTGAGCAAATACTGCGGCAGGGCAAAGCTGCCAGCGTGAATTGCCGGATTGTAGTAGCGGCAGTCTAAGCCACTTTGATGAAAGCGTTGTTGCAGCGTGGTGACATCCAGCTGGCGCAAAGCCGGATTCTGGCTGGCCCAGGCAAAGGTCATGATGCCGCCGTAATAGGTCGGGATCGCCGCCTGATAGAAGCTGACGTCGTTAAAATACTGGCTGAGCTTGGTGTGGCTGTTGACTGCTTCGTCCTGTTGCAGGAAGCAAACGCCGTTCTGGGCTACGAAGATGCCACCCTCGTTGAGGCAGCGTGCGCAACCTTCATAGAACGCCGAGGTAAACAGGCTTTCACCGGGGCCGATCGGATCGGTACAGTCAGAAATAATCACGTCGAATTTTTCGTCGCTCTGGCTGACGAAATTGACGCCGTCGTCGATCACCAGTTTGAAGCGGGGATCGTCATAGGCACCGGCGTTGTGATTAGGTAAGTATTGGCGGCAAAATTCCACCACGCCCGCGTCGATCTCAACCATGGTGATCTGTTCAACGCCCTGATGACGGCAAACTTCACGCAGCATAGCACCGTCGCCACCGCCGATAATCAGCACTTTCCTGGCCTGGCCATGGGCCAGCAGCGGCACGTGGGTCATCATTTCGTGATAGATAAACTCATCGCGCTCGGTGGTCTGCACTACGCCATCGAGAGCCATCACGCGGCCCAGCACCGGGTTTTCAAAGATCACCAGATCCTGATGCTCGGTCTTCTCACGGTAAAGTACCTGCTCTACTGAGAAGTACTGGCCAAAGTTGGCATGTAACGTTTCATACCAAATCTCTTTCTGGGTCATGTGCGGGTTACTCCGTAATAACAACCATGAAAAATGAGCGCAACATCATAAACCCTCCGTGTGGCAAATTACAGCATTGTCGGCAGGGCAATAGATAGGCGATAGCCAACCCAGCCGGTATTGCTGGCAGGGTTGGTAGAAGCAGGGGAGTGATTAGTTGGCGTAGGCCAGCAGACTCAGGGAGTCGCGCGCCAGAGATTTGCACTTATTGGGGGTAGGAATAGCGATGCCACTGAGATCGCGGTAGCTGTCTTCACCCAGGGATTTCATATTAAAGCTATTATAATTAGTCAAATCCCAACGGTTTTGCTGGGCGAAGTACACGATGGCGCGTTTGATTTGCGCGTTAGGCAAATCATTATAGCCACAGTCGTTTTTTAGATAGACAAACACCGCGGTCAGATCGGCCAGATCTTCCGCTTCGGATTCATTCAGCGCCAGGCTGGCATTGGAAAAGCCCAGCATAGTCAGCAACAGCATCAACAACGTTGTTTTTTTCATCATGAAATAGACCTGTTCAATATTTGCTGACGTTACCACACTTGGCTGTAAAGGCACCAAATTAATTATGCGGGCTTAACACTCCTTAATCGTAGCTCTTGACCTTCCACTAAGGGGAGGGTTTAGGCTGCGGACCTTAAGCTTTCGATCACTGAGAAAAGGGAACCAGCGATGTTACGCCGTGATTTTATCAAACTGACCGCCGCAATAGGTGCCGCAAGCGCCTTGCCATTATGGAGCCGTGCCGCCTGGGCGGCCGATCGTCCAGCCTTGCCGATCCCACCGATTTTGACGCCAGATGCACAAGGAAAGATCGCGTTGGCGCTGCAAACCGGTGAGATGAACTGGTTGCCTAACGTGGCTACCCGCACCTGGGGGATTAACGGTGCGTTGCTTGGCCCAGCGGTCCGTTTGCAACGGGGTAAGCCGGTGACGGTGGATATCAGTAATAAACTGCCTGAGGCCAGCACGGTACACTGGCACGGGTTGGAGATCCCCGGTAATGTCGACGGTGGTCCACAGGCCTTGATCCAACCCGGCACCACCCGCACGGTGAGTTTCACTGCCGATCAGCCAGCGTCTACCTGCTGGTTCCATCCCCATACGCATGGCAAAACCGGCCAGCAGGTGATGATGGGGCTGGGCGGATTGGTGCTGCTGGAAGATGAAGAAAGCAGCCAACTGCCCTTGCCGAAAACCTGGGGAACAGATGATATTCCCGTGATCCTGCAAGATAAGCGCCTGGGCAAAGACGGCCAAATCGAATATCAGTTGGACATCATGAGCGCGGCCGTGGGTTGGTTTGGTGACCGTATGTTCACCAACGGTGCTGCCTATCCGCAACACATCGCGCCACGCGGTTGGCTGCGTCTGCGTTTCCTGAACGGCTGTAACGCCCGCTCGCTTAACTTGTCCACCAGCGACAATCGGCCATTATACGTGATTGCCAGTGACGGTGGTTTCCTGGGCGAACCGGTTAAGCTGACCGAACTGCCGATGCTGATGGGCGAGCGCTTTGAAGTGTTGGTCGATGCCTCCGATGGCAAGCCGTTCGATATCGTTACCCTGCCAGTGAAGCAAATGGGTATGACGTTGGCCCCGTTCGATCAGCCGCTGCCGGTATTGCATATTCAACCATCACTGGCGCTGGGCGTGAAATCCATGCCGGACAGCCTGGTGAAATTGCCTGCATTGCCATCGTTGGCCGGGGTGCAGGAACGCTGGTTGCAACTGATGATGGATCCTAAGCTGGATATGCTGGGGATGCAGGCTCTGATGGATCGCTATGGGCATCAGGCGATGGCCGGGATGAGCATGGATCATGGCAATGCCGCGGGTAACATGGCTGGTATGGACCATAGTAAGATGCAAGGCATGGATCAGAGCAACATGGCGGGAATGGACCACAGCAAGATGGATCATGGCAGCAAACCGTTTGATTTCAGCCATGCCAATACCATCAACGGCAAAGCCTATGATATGGCCAAGCCGGCGTTTGAGGCCAGGCGCGGTAAATACGAGAAATGGACCATTTCCGGTGAGGGCGACGTGATGATGCACCCGTTCCATATCCATGGCACCCAGTTCCGTATTCTGTCGGAAAACGGCAAGCCACCGGCGGCCCACCGGGCAGGCTGGAAAGATACGGTGCTGGTAGAAGGTTGGCGCAGCGAAGTGCTGGTGCGTTTCAATCATCTGGCCAGTGCCGATCAGGCCTATATGGCCCACTGCCACCTGCTGGAACATGAAGATACCGGCATGATGTTAGGCTTCACTGTAGCCGATTAAATTATCCCAGGCTGCGGCTAACCACGCCGCAGCGTGTAAAGTGGTGACGCACTCGCGTCGCCACCGCCCGCCAGCTATGCTAAACTCTGCGCCCTTCTTCCGGCAACTGACCTGAAAACTATGAAACACACTGTAGAAGTAATGATTTCCGAGCAGGAAGTTAAGACCCGTATTGCTGAACTTGGCCGCCAGATCACCGAAGATTACCGCGATAGCGGCAGCGATATGGTGCTGGTCGGGCTGCTGCGCGGTTCTTTCATGTTTATGGCCGATCTGTGCCGCACCATTGAAGTGCCGCATGAGGTCGATTTTATGACCGCCTCCAGCTACGGCAGCGGCATGTCTACCACCCGCGACGTAAAAATCCTCAAAGATCTGGATGAAGACATCCGTGGTAAAGACGTATTGATCGTCGAAGACATCATCGATTCCGGCAACACCCTGAACAAGGTGCGCGAGATCCTGGCATTGCGCGGGCCGAAGTCCCTGGCGATTTGTACGCTGCTGGACAAGCCTGAGCGCCGTGAGGTTGAAGTGCCGGTGGAATACGTTGGCTTCCCGATCCCGGACGAGTTCGTGGTGGGTTATGGCATCGATTACGCCCAGCGTTATCGCCATCTGCCTTACATCGGCAAAGTGGTGATGCTGGACGAATAATCTGGCCAGGGTTCAGCAGGGCGCTGAACCTACTATAAGGCGCTAGAACCTTTTTCCTGCTTGAGCGTGGCTATCGCTTTGCGGTAGCCCATCTCCAGGCTTTCACGGCTGGTAGCAGTGACTTCCAGATCGTGTAGACGACCATCCTGGATACCGTATACCCAACCGTGGATCATCACTTTCTGGCCGCGTTTCCAGGCAGACTGCATGATGGTTGAGTGGCCCAGGTTATACACCTGCTCGATTACGTTGATCTCGCACAGCACATCCAGACGTTGTTCCGGTTCCAGCTCGCCGAGCAGGGAACTGTGCTTGTACCACAGATCGCGAATGTGCAGCAGCCAGTTGTTGATCAACCCCAGTTCCGGGTTCTCTACCGCCGCCTCTACTCCACCGCAGCCCAGGTGACCACAGATAATGATATGTTCCACCTCCAGCACGTCGACGGCATATTGCACCACTGACAGGCAGTTCAAATCGGTATGGATCACCAGATTGGCCACGTTACGGTGAACGAACAGCTCACCCGGCTCCAGGCCGGTCAGGCGTTCGGCAGGCACGCGGCTGTCTGAGCAGCCGATCCACAAGAATCGCGGTTTTTGCGCTTGAGCCAAACGTTCAAAGAAGCCGGGATCTTCCTTGTTGATGTTAGCGGACCAGGCTTGGTTGTTGGCGATAAGCCTTTCGATTTCTTGCATGGCGGTTATTGGCCTGTTATGAACGAATTGCGTTGAAGTAATATATGGCAAGCGTCACAATTTGGAAATCGGAACAGTTAAGCAATTTTCTGCCCTATAGATATGCGCACGGATTCAACTCGGTAATCGGGCCGCTGATGATAAACTCCCTCTTAGACAAGTTCGGCAGCCAACTCCATCACAAGGTACTCTCATAACTTATGAATTATGCACTGGAAATAGCGCAGCTGACCAAAACCTACGCCGGTGGCGTCAAGGCATTGCGCGGCATCGATCTGAACGTGGAGGCGGGGGACTTTTATGCCCTGCTGGGGCCAAACGGCGCCGGGAAATCCACCACCATCGGCATTATCAGCTCGCTGGTCAACAAGGCGGCGGGCACGGTGCGGGTGTTTGGTTACGATATCGATAAGGATATCGTTAACGCCAAGCGCCAGCTCGGGCTGGTGCCGCAAGAGTTTAACTTTAACCCGTTTGAAACCGTGCTGCAGATTGTGGTCAACCAGGCGGGTTACTATGGCGTAGAACGCCGCGAGGCGATGGCACGGGCAGAGAAGTATCTCAATCAGCTCGATCTCTGGGGGAAACGTAACGAGCGGGCGCGTATGCTGTCTGGCGGGATGAAACGTCGCCTGATGATTGCCCGTGCGCTGATGCATCAGCCCAAACTGCTGATCCTCGACGAACCGACTGCCGGGGTAGATATCGAGCTGCGTCGTTCGATGTGGGGCTTCCTCAAAGAGCTGAACGCCCAGGGCACTACCATTATCCTGACCACGCACTATCTGGAGGAAGCCGAAATGCTGTGCCGCAATATCGGCATCATCCAGAACGGTGAGCTGGTAGAAAACACCTCAATGAAGGGGCTGTTGGCCAAACTGAAGTCCGAAACCTTCATCCTGGATCTGGCGGCGAAAAGCCCATTGCCCCATCTTGAGGGTTACCACAGCCGTCTGACGGACACCTCCACGCTGGAAGTAGAAGTGATGCGTGAGCAAGGTCTGAACGGTCTGTTCACCCAACTGAGCGCGCAGGGGATCCAGGTCCTGAGTATGCGTAACAAGGCCAACCGGCTGGAAGAGCTGTTCGTCAACCTGGTGAACGGCAGTGGAGAGCAAGCATGATGCATTTGTATTGGGTGGCCTTGAAAAGCATCTGGGCTAAAGAGATCAACCGCTTTGCCCGCATCTGGATCCAGACGCTGGTACCGCCAGTGATCACCATGACCCTGTATTTCATCATCTTTGGCAACCTGATTGGGTCGCGTATTGGTGAGATGCACGGTTTTGATTATATGCAGTTTATCGTGCCGGGCCTGATCATGATGGCGGTGATTACCAACTCCTACGCCAACGTGGCAGCGTCGTTTTTCAGCGCCAAGTTCCAGCGTAATATTGAAGAGTTGCTGGTGGCACCGGTGCCAACGCATGTTGTCATTGCCGGTTATGTTGGCGGTGGCGTGGCGCGGGGTATCTGTGTGGGGATCCTGGTGACGGTGATCTCGCTGTTCTTCGTTCCCCTGGTGGTCCATTCCTGGTGGGTGATCGCGGTAACGCTGCTGCTGACAGCGATCCTGTTCTCGCTAGGCGGTTTACTTAATGCGGTCTTTGCCAACACGTTCGACGATATCAGCCTGATCCCGACCTTTGTGCTGACGCCGCTGACCTATCTGGGCGGGGTATTTTACTCGCTGACGCTGTTACCGCCGTTCTGGCAGGCGGTCTCCAAACTGAACCCGATCGTCTATATGATCAGCGGTTTCCGCTTCGGTTTCCTGGGCATTTCCGACGTGCCGTTAGCGCTGACCATGCTGGTGCTGGTGGCATTCATTGCGGTGTTCTACGGGTTGGCCTGGTATCTCATTGAGCGTGGCCGCGGTTTGCGTTCCTGATGTGATTTCCCTCCCCTGTTGTCGGGGGAGGGAGTTTATTGATTTGGCACACACATCAGCTAAATCTATAAATTTAAGGCAATAAGCCCTTTCTCCCGGCGATTTAAATCGTGCTATGCTGGAAATCCACATTTTCTTCATTTTTTCATGACGCACTCGTAAGCAGAACAAATCATGCAGCCTCAACATAAGATAACAGCAGGACTACTCGGCATTGTTATGTCGTTGTTGGCACCTGTAGCGTTGGCGGATTTGCTGTCAGAAGACAGCGCTGTTCAAGCCCAATACATGGAAGTGCAGCGTAACAGCGAGGTTTATTCGTTGATCGGTGAGCATGTGATCCCGGTCGGTGAAGTGAAAAAAGGACAACTGATCCAGATGTTCCCGGCGGACGCGGAATATTACGAGCTTAAGTTCGGCTACGGCACCGGCTTTATCGATAAAGACGACGTTCGCGCCATCAGCAAGACCCGTAAGGTGAAGGACGATCTGGGGGAGTTGAACAAGCCGTTAACCAATCAGAACCTGATCACCCAGCGCGCAATTAACGTCTACACGGCGGCGGATAACAAAAGTGAAATCTTTGGCGTACTGGAAGAGAACCTGCGCTATCCGATTATCGGCAAGCTGAAAGATCGGCTCAATAACACCTGGTACGAAGTCAATATCGGCGATCGTCTGGGATTTATCAGCGAATTGGACTGTGAGGTCGACAACGGCATTCCGGTGCTGACTTATCACCATCTGCTGAAAAACGAAGAGAACAAACGTTTCCGTAATACGTCGACGACCACCTCGGACGTGGCCTTCAGCAACCAGATGACCTATTTGAAGCAGACGGGTTATGACACCATCTCGATGTACCAGCTGGAAGCCTACCTGAATAATCAAATCAACCTGCCGGGCAAAGTGGTGGTGCTGACCTTTGATGACGGGTTGAAATCGGTATATCGCTACGCGTATCCGGTACTGAAGGATTACGGTTTCCGCGCGACGGCGTTTATCATCTCTTCACGCATCAAACGTCATCCGCAAAAATGGAACCCGGATTCGTTGCAGTTTATGAGCATTTCGGAGCTGAAAACGATCCAGGGTGTGTTTGATATTCAGTCGCATACCCATTTCCTGCATCGCACCGATGGCAACCGCCAGCCGATCCTGCTCAGCCGTTCGCTGCATAACATCGAATTCGATTTTGAGCACTCAAGACGGGCGTTGGAGCAGTTTAATCCGCATGTGCTGTACCTTTCCTATCCGTTTGGTGGTTATAACCAAAAGGCGATCCAGGCGGCAAAAGATGCCGGGCTTCATATGGCGGTGACCACGGTGCAGGGCAAAGTTAAGCCGGGCGATAACCCCTATACCTTGAAACGGCTGTATATCCTGCGCACCGACTCCATCCCCACCATGGCGGAGCGGATAGCCAACAAGTCTGGTGCATTGCCGGGTGTGACGGTAACGGAATAGAGAGAAGACGGGCGCTGAAAGCGCCCGATTTTTTTAGGCAACCTGAACGGGGACGGCTTTCGCCTTGCGTTGCAGGTGGTTGTCACCTTCAAAGTAGGCGACTTTGGGGTGGTGCTGGCGGGCATCGGCATCGCTCATCTGCACGTAAGAACAGATGATCAGTTTGTCACCTACGCAGGCACAGCGGGCGGCCGCACCGTTGACCGAGATAATGCGCGAACCGCGTTCGGCGGCGATGGCATAGGTGGAGAAACGTTGGCCGTTATCCACGTTGTAAATATCGATCGCTTCATATTCCAGGATCCCGGCGGCTTCCAGAAAATCCTGGTCAATGGCGCAGGAGCCTTCGTAGTGCAGGTCAGCCTGAGTCACTTTCACCCGATGCAGCTTGCCTTGCAACATAGTACGTATCATAGCGTTACCTAACTGAATATCGGCCTTTTCAGGCGGCTGAAGAAGAGCTGCTTCCTTGCAATATTTATCGTCACCGAAAACCCGATCAGTCTACCGCCAACCGGGTAAAAACGGCAACGACTGTACAACAAATGGCTTACTGCGTCAGATCGACTTGCTGATTATCGATCAGGCGGGCTTTACCCAACCAGGCGGCCATCAGCACCACGGCCCGGCGGCTTTCTACGCCCAGCGGTTGCAGCGTGTCGGCATCGCGAATAAACAGCTCGTCTGGGGTGAAACCTGCCTCGCGCAACTTCTCGGCTGTCTGTGCCAGCAGCTCTTCCACGTGGCGTTCACCGTTGCCTAGCTGCTCCGCCAGGGCGTTCATGATTTTGCTCAACTGCGGTGCGACCTTGCGTTCTTCTGCGGTGAGATAACCGTTGCGAGAGCTTAGCGCCAGCCCGTCTTTGGCCCGCACCGTCGGCACGCCAACGATATCAATGTCATAGCCCATATCCGTCACCATCTTGCGGATCAACGCCAACTGCTGATAATCCTTCTCGCCAAAGCAGGCCAGGTCCGGCTGGATCAGATTGAACAGTTTGCTGACGATGGTGGAGACTCCACGGAAGTGGCCCGGGCGGCTGGCGCCTTCCAACATGGTGGAGATCACCGGTACATCAACGCTGGTGTGTTCTTCCAGCCCTTTGGGGTAAATTTCGGCCAGGGCAGGGGCGAAGATCAACTCGACATTACGGCGATTGAGCTTTTCACAGTCTTCCTGCAAGGTGCGCGGATAGCGCTCCAGATCGTCTGCACGTTCGAACTGCAGCGGGTTAACGAAAATGCTCACTACCACCACGTCGGCACGGGCGCGGGCTTCTTCCACCAGCGTCATATGGCCTTCATGCAGATTGCCCATGGTGGGCACCAGCGCAACGCGTTTGCCCTCTTGCCGCCAGCGGCGGATCTGTTGGCGCAGCAGTGGCAGGGTTTCGATAATTACCATTCCATAACTCCTCGGTGTTGAGGGATAAGCTAGTTAGCTATCAATCGTGGCCGGTCACTCAGTTGAACGAGTGCTCTTCGTCGGGATAAATACCTTGCTCGACTTCCCGAATATACAGCTGCACGGCGCCGCGAATATCGCCGCCCTGCGCCAGAAAGTTTTTGGCAAATTTAGGGGTATGGCCGCCGGTGATCCCCAAGGCGTCATGCATCACCAGGATCTGACCATCGGTAGCATTACCGGCGCCAATACCGATCACCGGGATCGACAAGGCTTCGGTAACCTGGCGGGCCAGTTCGGTTGGTACGCACTCCAGCACCAGCAACTGCATACCGGCCAGCTCCAGATTCTGGGCGTCGATCAGCAGTTGCTTGGCCGCCAACTCATCGCGCCCCTGCACCTTGTAGCCGCCAAACACGTTGACGGATTGTGGCGTGAGGCCCAGATGGCCGCAGACGGGGACGGCGCGCTCCGTGAGCATTTTCACCGTTTCGCAGAGCCAACTGCCGCCTTCTAT
>NZ_JAELTL010000208.1:0-423 GCF_016428815.1 Serratia sp. ASV30
ATCCTGTTCTGGTACTAGGGAAATACCATTTTGCCCCTTGCAATTCGCTTAATGAACGACAGTGAGAGAGAGGGTGCCCCTTTCTGGCAATAATACAAAATTCCGCTTTGATCGGTTGCTCAACAATAAACTCGCTCATTGATATCTCAGGTGACGCGATTCCAATAAAAAAATCCAATCGCCCTAGCCGAAGTGAATTCACCAGTTCACAAAGTTGCCCTTCAATGATGGTAATATTGGATGTTGGGTGTTGGACTTGAAATTTATTAACCAAAGAAGGGAGCACACTTAAAGCAGGCAAGTGTGAACAACCAAAGACTACGTTGCCCTGAGATTGTTGACTCAATTGATGCAACTCATCTACTGCTCTTTCAAGATTGTTAAGTAGCGTGTTAACCCTATGTTCAAAAAAACGCCCCATCT
>NZ_JAELTL010000209.1:0-422 GCF_016428815.1 Serratia sp. ASV30
GGCCAGTGAAGGCTATAACGTCACTCATCTGGTTGAGGAGATGGTGAGGGCTCTCCCAAAGCAAGCAAAAAGCCCTTTTACAGCACAGGTAAAAAAGGAGCACAAAACAGAAAAAGTAATCGAAGATGCAACAAACGGTTTCGGCGACACCGTAGATCGGGTTATCGATGAAATCATAGATATGGCTCCTATCCCCAAGCCTATAGCCGCTTTGGCGAAAGCTGCTAAAAAAGTCGTTGTGGAAACACTAAAGAAAGCCTGGGATTTTTTCTTCGGTTAACAATTACTTACCCCTTTTATTTAAGGGGTTTTCATTATTTAAAGGATAAATGCATGAAGAAATTAATTATTAGTATGGCCATGCTAAATATTAGCATGTTCTCAACTTTTACTTTTGCAAATCCAGAAAACTCATGTGATGG
>NZ_JAELTL010000210.1:0-415 GCF_016428815.1 Serratia sp. ASV30
CGTTTGATCTGACCACCGATTACACCCCATCGCCGGTCGGGCCAGAGTTCCTGGCGATCACCGGGGTGGAAGACAACGTGGGCAGCGTGACGGGCAATATCGCCTCTGGCGGTATCACCGACGACAGCCAGCCGATGATCAGCGGGATCGGTACGGCGGGTGACACCATCCTGGTGTACGCACAAGACAGCGCGGGCAACCACGTGATTGGCAGTGCGACGGTACAGGCAGACGGTACCTGGAGCATGGCGCCGACCACGCCACTGCTGGAAGGCAGCAACCGGCTGACCATCGTGGCGGTAGACGCGGCGGGCAACAAGACCACGCCAAGCACCCCGTCCTACGACCTGACGGTGGATATCACCATTCCAGGCGTGCCGGCAATCACCAGCGTGGTGGACAACGTCGAGCCGCA
>NZ_JAELTL010000211.1:0-414 GCF_016428815.1 Serratia sp. ASV30
GAACCTTTGTCGTGATATCTCATGTGGAACTATTTTTAATGAGAATCATGGGTTTGGGTATCATATGCATATAAAGAATAAGAAAGATAGAGAGCCTTTCATATTGACGTTTGACAAAAAAGAACCATGTTTTATTAATTATAATGATTCCATTTATTGGGCTCCACATAACGAAGGGAATTATAAGAAAACCGTAGACATCCATAACCCCAGCAAAGGTTTTTTAAAGGATATTAGAAAGGTGTCTAGATTATTCTTAGGGAAATTCAAAAAGTCTGATTTCTTAAATTTGCCATCTGATAGTAGCATTCTTTATGATGGGACTATTGATTGTAAAGAGAATGATAGTAATGATGAGCACCAATGTAATATAGAAAAACATAAATAATAACTGGCAGTTAATACTGCCAGTTA
>NZ_JAELTL010000212.1:0-412 GCF_016428815.1 Serratia sp. ASV30
GACTTTGTTTATGATGTGAGTGCAGACGAAGGCGATATTGATCTTGATGCTATAATTAAATGGTATCAAGAGTTACCAGTTGATACACCTATGAAAATGAGGGCCTATGCGGAAAGGCATCTTTCTTGGGACAGACAATGTGAAACGGTAATTTCTTATTTATCACAAGATAAATAAGAATCATAAGTGGCATTTTTAAGTTGTGATTATTAATTCCGGAATTCATTAAAATGGTAAATGGTTTGATAATTAAAAGAAATATATATGCTGTGATTGTGACATTTAATCCTGATATTGGTAATGTTAAGTGTTTAGTCAGCGAACTTCTAAAGCAAGATGTAACACCTGTTATTGTTGATAATGGTAGTTTGTCTAAGGAAGAAAGTAGTAATTTTTCTTCTCTCTGTACCTT
>NZ_JAELTL010000213.1:0-411 GCF_016428815.1 Serratia sp. ASV30
CCCCCCCCCCTTTTTCAATCATCCTCCTACCACCCCCAAATCCACCCTGTTGGCATCGTCGGCTGCGTCAGATGTGTATAGAGACAGGCCTACGAAGAAAGCAACATATCAATGACCGCCGGTAGTCTTGTTGAAAGCAAATCGGGCGATACCTACCGCGTGATAGAAGAAACGGGTTACCGACAAAAGGTTATTTTTCAATCTGGGAGTTTTGCTAATTAAAAGATGTGATTAGGCATAGATGAGACCACTCTTCCAGTCTTGCTCATGGTAGTTTGTCCTACTCGTTCTGCATTGACATATTTGCTTAAAAATCATTCACAGAAAGATATCACTTTTTATAATTGGTACACGTTTAGGTACCTGTCTCTTATACACATCTCCGAGCCCACGAGACAGGAGGTATCATCT
>NZ_JAELTL010000214.1:0-400 GCF_016428815.1 Serratia sp. ASV30
CCCCCCCCCCCCCCCCCCCCCCCCCCCCCCCCCCCCCCCCCCCCCCCCCCCCCCCCCCCCCCCCCCCCCCCCCCCCTCCCCCCCCGGCGCCCACCGACCCCTACACCCAGTTGGCATCGTCGGCAGCGTCAGATGTGTATAAGAGACAGGCCTCGAAACCGAGCGCGAGCGTGTTTTCTTCATAGTCGACAAACAGCCCGGTTACGCGAGATTCAGCCCATTTCATCGCCTGGCGAACCGTCTGGATGGACCTGTCTCTTATACACATCTCCGAGCCCACGAGACAGGAGGTATCATCGCGTATGCCGTCTGCTGCTTGGAGAGGGGGGGGGGGGGGGGGGGGGGGGGGGGGGGGGGGGGGGGGGGGGGGGGGGGGGGGGGGGGGGGGGGGGGGGGGGGG
>NZ_JAELTL010000215.1:0-398 GCF_016428815.1 Serratia sp. ASV30
CGGCATACGAGATGATACCTCCTGTCTCGTGGGCTCGGAGATGTGTATAAGAGACAGGGCTTCTGGTTCCTTACGGGATCAGTATTCTGAGGTTGTGGTTGAGCCACTAACGCGGATAACTCAATGCTCAGGTCGATATCGTCCTCTTCAATTTCCTCGATATGTACCGTGTCTGTGATAACTAATCCCTGTTTGGATACCGTCTTCACGACATCATCCAGCCCTAAGGTTTTAAGTGCCCTACGCAATAATGAAATGTTTTGATAGAGAGTGTTAGCACTGACATAGACACCGTTCTTTTCCCAAACGTGCTCGAAAAAAGTTTTTTGACTCATGATGTTATAGCGATTAGATAACAAAAGCTCCAGACATCTGCTGGCAGGAACATTTAATTGAAT
>NZ_JAELTL010000021.1:0-85022 GCF_016428815.1 Serratia sp. ASV30
AAAGAGAGAGTCTGTGCAGCGATGCGCAAACTACTGCAACTGGCTTATGGCGTGGTGAAATCAGGAAAGACATTTAATGCGGAAATACCGCTTGCCGGATAACCGACAAGACGGTATCTCTCCCACAGGGAGAGGGAGCTGAGAGTCTCTGCTCTGTTGGAAGAATGGAGGAAATCTCAGCAACCTGCACTTTATTGCTTAACTGGCTGGCGCCCCTCTGAAACGGGCGCCTTTTTTTCGACCGCAAAAGGATCGATGCCGCGCAGTTGCAGACGGCGGAAGCGGATAATGTTGAAACCGTTCATCAGCAGGAAACTGCCTTCAATCAGCGAGCCCCCGATCGAGCCAAGCCAGATGTTGTGGGTAACCCAACAGGCCGTTGAGCACCACATTACGCAGCGGGTGGTCAAACCGCGGGTGCGGAACAACGCCCAGGTGCTGACGGTTGTACCGCAGATCGGGAGTATTTCGATCCAGTGGTGAAAGCGGGATAAACCGATGATGAGCGTGAGGCAGATAAAGATCCACATCACCCATAGGCTGCGAGTCTTCATCGAGACCAGGTTGCGGCAGGCGCTAAGCAGAGCGCTACTCCCTGCAGCATTCGCCCCCATCAGGATAAAATGGATGCCGATAATCAGGCTGTAGCCCGACAGCTGCAGTTTGAAACGCTGGTCATCGCGATTAAAAAAGCTGGTGATGCCTACCAAAAAAGCCAGCACGCCAACGGACTGCGCAAACCAATAAAACGTCATTAGGGAGATCCTGGGGCGGAAGTAGCAAGGCGTTTAAAACAAAACGCCGTTTTATGCTACTCCCGCCGGCTAGGCTTTACAACGTGACACCGCTTTTAAAGATCGCCAACTCACGGAAATCATTCACTTCATTACGCGCCGGTGCGCCATCGGCAATGTCCACGATCAGATCGACAAACTGCTCCAGCATCTGTGCCATCGGCAAGCCATGGATCAGGCGGCCTGCGTCAAAATCGATCCAGTGCGGTTTCTTCGCCGCCAGCTCCGAGTTGGTCGCCAGCTTCACCGTTGGCACAAAGCCACCGTAAGGTGTCCCCCGCCCGGTGCTGAACAGCACCATATGGCACCCGGCTCCCGCAAGCGCGCTGGTAGCGACCGCATCATTGCCCGGCGCACTCAGCAGGTTCAGCCCCGGCAGACGCAGACGCTCACCGTATTTCAACACGTCCACCACCTGGCTCTGCCCGGCTTTTTGGGTGCAACCCAGAGATTTCTCTTCTAACGTGGTGATGCCTCCAGCCTTGTTGCCCGGAGAAGGGTTCTCGTAAATCGGTTGGTCGTGGGCAATAAAATACTGTTTGAAGTCGTTGACCATGCTGACGGTTTTTTCAAAGGTGTCTTCATCGCGGCAGCGGCTCATCAGAATGCGTTCGGCACCAAACATTTCTGGCACTTCAGTCAGCACCGTGGTGCCGCCGTTGGCAATCACATAATCCGAGAAGCAGCCCAATAACGGGTTGGCTGTGATCCCTGATAAACCGTCCGATCCCCCACATTCCAGGCCAAACTTCAGCTCGCTGAGCTTGCCCGGCTGGCGGCGATCGTCGCGCATAATCTGGTATAATTCATGCAAATGTGCCAATCCGTCGGCAACTTCATCATCCTGTTGCTGGCAGACCATAAAACGCACGCGCTGTTCATCAAACTCACCCAAGGTAGTGCGGAAAGCATCCACCTGGTTGTTCTCACAGCCCAGGCCAATCACCAGAACAGCACCAGCATTGGGGTGACGCACCATATTTTGCAGCATGGTGCGGGTATTTTCATGATCCTGGCCGAGCTGTGAGCAGCCGAAGGGATGGCTGAAAAGATGCACGCCGTCGATCCCCTCTGCTTCCCCGGTTTCCTTCAGAAAACGTTGCAGGATCTGGCGAGCGATGCCGTTCACACAGCCCACGGTCGGGATGATCCACAGTTCGTTGCGGATCCCTACCTCACCGTTGCTGCGGCGGTAAATCTGTACCTCACGATCTGCCGCCTGCGCCGGTAAGGTCTGGAACTCCGGTTGATACTGATAGCTATCGAGATCGCTCAGGTTGGTTTTGGCATTTTGCGAATGGATATGTTCGCCCGCAGCGATAGCCACCAGTGCATGGCCGATCGGCAAGCCGTACTTGACGATCATCTCACCGGCAGCGATCGGCTCAAGGGCAAACTTGTGCCCCCGAGCTACATCTTGCGCCAGTGCGATCGCCTGCCCTTCCCAGACCGGCTGCTCACCAGCCGCCAAATCACACAGTGCGACCGCCACATTATCTTTTGCATGGATCTTTATGATGCTTTGCATAAACCAACCTCGAGCTAAAACTACGCTAATTCGATAGCGAAATAGTGTTTGGCATTGTCGAAGCAGATGTTTTTCACCATCTCACCCAGCAACGCAATATCCGCCGGTGCTTCGCCATCTTCCACCCAGCGGCCAATCATCTGGCACAGGATACGGCGGAAGTATTCGTGACGCGTGTACGAAAGGAAGCTGCGGCTGTCGGTCAGCATGCCCACAAAGCGGCTAAGTAGCCCAAGCTGTGCCAACTGCGTCATCTGGCGCTGCATACCGTCTTTCTGATCGTTAAACCACCAGCCTGAACCAAATTGGATCTTGCCCGGCGTACCTTCGCCCTGGAAGTTGCCGACCATGGTGCCGATCACTTCGTTATCCCGTGGGTTCAGGCAGTAAAGAATGGTCTTCGGCAGCGCCCCCTGCTTGGCCTGAGCATCCAGCAGGCGAGACAGTGATTCGGCTACCGGCTGATCGTTAATCGAATCAAAGCCAATGTCCGGGCCGATAGTAGTGAACATCCGGCTATTGTTATTACGCAGTGCGCCGATGTGATATTGCTGCACCCATTCGCGGCGCTGATATTCGGCAGCCAGGAACAGCAGGACGGCGGTCTTGAACTGGGCAACTTGCTGTGGCGTTGGCAACTCCCCGCTGAGACGCTGAGCCAGGATCTTATCTAATGTGGCCTCATCGGCCTCGCCGTACATCACCACGTCTAACGCGTGATCGGAAACCTTACAACCGTGAGCGGCAAAGTGATCCAGGCGTTTTTTCAGCGCATCGCACAAATCGCTGAAGCGGTTGATGGAAGTATCTGCGGCGGCTTCCAGCTGTTGCATATAGTCATTAAACCCAGCGGCTTCAATATTGAAGGCCTTATCTGGGCGCCAGCTTGGCAAGACTTTGATATCGAAGCTGCTGTCGGCGGCGATGGTTTGATGGTGGCGCAGATCGTCGATCGGATCGTCGGTGGTGCCCACCATTTTCACCTTCATCTGTTTCATGATGCCGCGAGCGCTGAAAGCCTCCTGCGACAACAGTTCATTGCCGCGCTGCCAGATTTCATCTGCAGTAGTCGGGGAGAGCAGCTTGCCGGTGATGCCAAACGGACGGCGCAGTTCCAGGTGCGTCCAGTGATACAGCGGGTTGCCGATGGTATGCGGCACCGTTGCCGCCCAGGCATCAAATTTTTCACGGTCAGAGGCATCGCCGGTGCACAGGCGTTCAGCCACGCCGTTGGTGCGCATCGCGCGCCACTTATAGTGATCGCCCTTCAGCCAGATATCGTACATGTTCTTAAAACGAGTGTTTTCGGCAATCTGTTGCGGTGGCAGATGGCAGTGATAGTCGAAAATAGGCTGATCCGCTGCATAGTCGTGATACAGGCGGCGGGCAAATTCACTGTCTAACAAGAAATCATCGCTCAAAAACGTGGCCATATGGGTTCCTCACCTTTTTCCTGGCTAGCCTTGCTGTCAACTTTTGCAAAGTTATCACACCAATTTATCATAGAGTCTAGCTAAATTTCACCTTGGTTAACCCATCATTACGGCCTCCAAGCGCCTATCCAGACGACTCCCATTAAACCAATGCCTTATGATGGCAAGCATTATCACTTAAAAAAATAATGGTTTTTGTGATATCACTCAACTTTTAAATCTGTATGACAAGTTATCTTCTCGCCACCCTGCTACTGGTTTATAACCACGGTTCAATGGCAATGCGCAGGACGGCGTCGGTAAGCGGAATACCGGCAACCAAATGAAAGGGAATCACCACCATGACCGCCACAGGCTTGCCGGTGGCCGAAATTTTTAGACTGGGAGAGATTTGGGATGCGTAAAATTAAAGGCTTACGCTGGTATATGATCGGCCTGGTGACTATCGGCACCGTGCTCGGTTATCTGACCCGCAATGCGATGTCCGTCGCAGCCCCCTCGCTGGAAGGTTCACTGGGGATCACGACCCAACAGTATTCCTTTATTGTTGCCGCCTATTCAGCCTGCTATACCCTGATGCAGCCCGTTGCAGGTTATATCCTTGACGTGCTCGGCACTAAAATCGGCTATGCGATGTTTGCCATCCTGTGGGCCATCTTCTGTATGGGCACCGCGCTGGCCAACAGCTGGGTCGGCCTGGCGATGGCCCGTGGTGCGGTCGGTATGGCCGAAGCAGCGATGATCCCTGCCGGGCTGAAAGCCAGTAGCGAATGGTTCCCAGCCAAAGAGCGCTCCATCGCGGTGGGTTACTTTAACGTCGGCTCCTCGGTGGGCGCGATGCTCGCTCCTCCGTTGGTGGTCTGGGCGATTGTGGCGCACAGCTGGGAAATGGCGTTTATCATTACCGGTGTCTTGAGCCTGATCTGGGCCATCTGCTGGCTGATCTTCTATAAGCACCCGAAAGACCAGAAGAAACTCAGTACCGAAGAACGCAGCTACATTCTGGATGGGCAGGAAGCGCACCACCAGACCAGCAATGCCAAGAAGATGTCCGCCTGGCAGATCCTGCGTAACCGCCAGTTCTGGGGTATAGCGCTGCCGCGTTTCCTGGCAGAACCCGCCTGGGGAACCTTCAACGCCTGGATCCCGCTGTTTATGTTCAAGGCTTACGGCTTTAACCTGAAAGAAATTGCCATGTTCGCCTGGATGCCGATGCTGTTCGCCGATTTCGGCTGCATCCTGGGTGGCTATCTGCCGCCATTCTTCCAAAAGCATTTCGGCGTCAACCTGATCGTCTCACGCAAACTGGTGGTCACCCTGGGCGCAGTGTTGATGATCGGCCCAGGCATGATCGGCTTGTTCACCAGCCCTTATGTCGCCATTGCCTTACTGTGCATCGGGGGCTTTGCCCACCAGGCACTGTCCGGTGCGCTGATTACCCTGTCGTCGGACGTCTTTGGCCGCAACGAAGTCGCTACCGCCAATGGGCTGACCGGGATGGCCGCCTGGACGGCGAGCACCATGTTCGCTCTGGTGGTCGGCGCATTGGCTGACACCATGGGCTTCAGCCCGCTGTTCGCCGCCCTGTCGGTGTTCGATATCCTGGCCGCCATCGTGATCTGGACCGTGCTGCAAAACAAGCCGGTTTCCGAGCTGGAACAGGAACGATTACAAACGGCAGATGCCAGCAGCTAACCCCCACAGCCCGGCCTTTGTGCCGGGCTTTTCGCATCTGACTCGCTAGCAGCTACAACGGATAAGTGGTATAACAGGTCCTATGGCATTACGCCCTTCTACCACCGAGTATTCACTATGGAATTCACTGAAACCAGACGCCTTTATCAGCAATTGGCCGCCGAGCTAAAACGGCGCATTGAGGGCGGGGTCTACCCGGTCGGTGAGAAACTGCCAGCCGAGCGTTATATTGCAGAAGAGATGAACGTTAGCCGTACCGTGGTGCGTGAGGCGATCATCATGCTGGAGGTGGAAGGTTACGTCGAAGTGCGCAAAGGCTCGGGCATCCATGTGATCTCCAACCAGCAGAAGCACCTGGTAGTGCCGGGTGAAAGCCTCGAATTCGCTACCTCTGGGCCTTTTGAACTGCTACAGGCACGCCAGTTGATCGAAAGTAACATCGCCGAGTTCGCCGCCACCCAGGTGACCAAGCAGGATATCGTCCAACTGATGGAGATCCAGGAGCAGGCGCGCAAAGAGGATCGCTTCCGCGATTCGCAGTGGGATCTCAAATTCCACGTGCAGGTCGCGCTGGCGACTCAGAATACCGCCATGGCCACCATAGTGGAAAAAATGTGGGCCCAGCGTGTCAGCAACCCTTACTGGATCAAACTGCACGAACATATCGATGAGCGTTCCATTGCCAGCTGGTGCGACGATCACGATGAGATCCTTAAAGCGCTGATACGTAAGGATCCTCACGGTGCCAAACTGGCCATGTGGCAACATCTGGAAAACACCAAGCAGATGCTGTTCAATGCCACCACCGACGATTTCGAATACAACGCCGATCGCTACCTGTTTGCCGAGAATCCGGTGATCCATTTGGATAACATGGCCAGCACCACCAAATAGGGTTTTGGCGTCAAGAAATCGCACCGAATGTCAGGTATTGTAAAAACGGCTGAATCGATCCCGGTACAGCCGCCCACTGCGCGATATTTCCCCAGCGACCACGTAGATTTCCCTGTTGCCAATCGTGCTATTTTGGTAGAGTTAGCCCACTTTTTTATCGACTGACTTTGGGGTGGAACGCGAATACATGCGCTGGTTGTTTGCCATGCTTATTGCTCTTTCCTGCTGGACCGGTTCGGTCTCCGGCCCAAAGCTCTATGCAGCACAAACCGCAGCCTTAGCCTCCGCGTTAAGTGCTCAGGCATTATTTGATGAGCATGTGGTTTCCCCCTACGATCAGGATTACCGTCCGCACAGTGAACTCCGCCGCAAGCCCCTCAGCAAACTACTGCTGTCTTTGCCCCGGATGCATTCCTATCCCAGCTCGTTGCAGGCCCCGTCCCAGTCGGTTCCGGCCTATACTTTAGCAACGGATCTGGGCTACCGCCTGTGGCCACAACCGCAGGCAGATAACCCAGCCCCTAACCGGTTGCGGCAGGTCAATTGGACGCTGAACTTCCCGCAGCAACAAAGCAGGCTCGGGGGTTGGAAAGAGAGCAATATACTTTACCGTGGCTCGCTAACGTATCACTCATGATCCGGTGTCGCCCCGTTTACCCTATGGATTTCAAGTTGCAGCAAGTGCAGATAACAACGCTGCAACTTGAAAGACGACGGGTATAGAACCAAAGAATAAAGCAACACCGTTCATCATCTTCAGCAGCCAGGGCCCTCCGCGAGCTTACCGCCCCCAGCCGCTGAACGAAAATAACAATGACGTTTTTAGGAACACCGGATGGATATCATTAAGCAACTGTTGGATGCCTTATGGCAGCAAGACTTCGAAACGCTGGCCAACCCCTCGTTGGTCTGGACGCTGTACGTCTTGCTGTTTATGATCTTATTTCTGGAAAATGGCCTGCTGCCCGCCGCCTTCCTACCGGGTGATAGCCTGCTGATCCTGGTCGGCGTCCTGGTCGCCAAAGGCACCATGAATTTCCCGGTGACCATTCTTATCCTGACCACCGCAGCCAGCCTGGGGTGCTGGGTTAGCTACATACAAGGCCGATGGCTAGGCAATACGCCGACGGTGCAGAGTTGGCTAGCCCATCTACCGGCCCATTACCACCAGCGTGCTCACCAGTTGTTCCACCGCCATGGCCTGTCGGCTCTGCTGGTTGGCCGTTTCCTGGCTTTCGTCCGTACGCTGTTGCCTACCATTGCCGGGCTGTCCGGTTTGAGCAACGCACGCTTCCAGTTCTTTAACTGGATGAGCGGCTTGCTGTGGGTTCTGATCCTGGTATCGGTCGGTTTTGCCCTCGGGAAAACCCCGATGTTCCGCAAGTATGAAGACCAGTTGATGTTCGGCCTGATGATGCTGCCACTGGTGTTACTGGTCGTCGGGCTGGTCGGTTCTCTGGTGGTACTGTGGCGCAAAAAGCGCGCCGATCGTGCAGGGAAAGACGCGTGATAGCCAAACGCCCACGCTGGCAATACGCACTGATGCTTTCATTGCTACTGCTGGCATTGGCCTCCGTGCTGGCGCCGTACATCTTGCGTACGGAAAACGAGCTGCGTATTCACGTGGTTCAGCAGGGCTTATCGTTGCCAGATGGTTTTTATGTCTATCAGCGCCTGGATGAACGCGGTATCCGCATCAAAAGCATTACGCCGGAGGGCGATGGCCTGGTGATCCGCCTGGATTCCCCTGAACAGCAGTTGCTGGCCCGTGAGGCCCTGGAAAACATCCTGCCCCCCGGTTATACCATTGCCCTGAACGAGTCTCCTCTCCCCGGCCGCTGGGTGCGTAAATTTGCACGCGCGCCACTTAATCTGGGATAATCCCTTTCTCATTTAAGGGATTATCTTAGCCATCGTTACATCCGGCTAATCGGGCGCAGCATACAGCGCCCCTACATTTGGGGTTCTACGCAATTTGTGACTATGCTGATTGTCTGCATGGGTCAGCCGCGTAGGCCACCTGTCGCACTGCCCCTTGGGCAGCAGGAAACCGGGAGCATCCTTGTGATCTCCCAGCATTAAGGAATTGAAATCATGAAATTACGCCACACATTGTTACTGGCCATCCCCCTGTTCACTTTTTCTGCGCTTTCACAGGCAGCAGCCGAGACTTGTGCCAGCAAAGCCCAAGATATCCAGACACAGATCGATTATGCCACTAAGCACGGCAACAGCCACCGCGTGGCAGGCCTGCAGAAAGCCCTGAGCGAAGTACAGACCCACTGCACCGAGGCCGGTTTACAAGCCGATCGCCAGAAGAAGATTGCTGATAAGCAGGAGAAAGTGGCCGAGCGTGAGCAGGAGCTGAAAGAGGCTCAGGAAACCGGCAAGGCAGATAAAATCGCCAACAAGCAGAGAAAGCTGGCAGAAGCCCAGGCAGAGCTGAAAGCCGCGCAGGCCGAATAATTTTTATATTAGCGGATTTATCGCTAAGAGCCCCATCTGGCGGGATTTTACCAACCGATAATGACATTGGTTAGTGATATCCACCGGGGATAAGCCCTTTGCTTAAGTGAATAAATCCGCTATGTTAAAAGTCTGTCGAAGTTAATGTTAAGGAGTTATCGAAATGGCACATGATTCACATGCAGAAAATTTACGCGCTGAACTGAAGTCCCTGGCCGATACGCTGGAAGAAGTGCTGAACTCTTCCACCGATAAACCTAAAGCTGAACTGGACAAACTGCGCTCCAAAGCAGAAGGCGCACTGAAAGAAACCCGTGCCCGTCTGAGCGATGCCGGTGACAAACTGGCTCACCAAACCAAGCAGATGGCTGGCCAGGCCGATGATTACGTGCGTGAAAACCCGTGGACTGGTATCGGTATCGGCGCTGCGGTTGGCGTGGTGTTAGGCGTTCTGCTCGCGCGCCGCTGATTATGGCAGAGCAGCCGCAAACGCGCGCACAGGGCCCCGGTAAAGGGGTCCTGGATATCGCCCAACGGATTGTCACCATTATGGTCGGCATGGTGGAAACCCGGGTGCGTCTGGCCGTTATCGAGCTGGAAGAGGAGAAAGCCAACCTCATTCAGTTGCTGATGATGGCGGGGCTTACCCTGCTGTTTACCGCCTTCGGCCTGATGAGCCTGTTAATCCTCATCTTCTGGGCCATCGACCCCGCTTATCGCCTGATGGCGTTGGGCACGACTACCGCCGTTCTGCTGTTCCTGGCCGTTGTGGGCATCGTCTGGACATTGTCCAAGGCTCGCCGTTCGACACTGTTAGGGGCAACACGTCAGCAACTGGAACTCGACCGTGCTGAACTGGAGGAGAAACATGAATCGCCGCCAGTACCGTGAACGCAGAAAAGAGCAACTCATCCGGCAGATCCAGCAGCAACGCCTGGATCTGACCGCCAGCAAAAGCCAGTGGCTACAAAAAACCGAATCCTTCGATCGCAGTTGGCAGACCTTGTATGGGCTGCGTAAATATATGGCTATCGGTTCCAGCGTGATCGCGCTGTACGGCATACGCCATCCTAGCAAGTTGATCCGCTGGTCACGGCGGGCGCTCAGCGTCTGGGGTACCGTTCGTCTGATCCGTAACGCCCTTCCCAAAAAATAACCGCGCTGTAACAAGTTCAATTATCCCGTTGGTAATCCCTTTTATTTGCATGGATTTTATCCAAACACACTTTATTAATCGTTAATTAAATGATTTATAACTACTTTTATAGATTTTTCAATATTCAGATTTTTTGAAAAATTACGACAGTTTTACTTGCTAACAACCTGCAGCATTCCCGTCTAACATTCACTCCATCAACCGGACATGGCAGCTACAAGGCCCCCTGGCGGTACCAATGCCAAGATTGGCAAGCAACAACACTTTTTGGAGTTAATGATGAAGAAATTAGAAGATGCAGGTTTGCTGGTTGCTCGTATTCTGATGCCAATCCTGTTTATCGTTGCAGGTTACGGCAAAATGGGTGATGCCTATGCTGGCACCCAACAATACATGCAGTCGATGGGTGTACCTGGCTTCTTGCTGCCACTGACCATCCTGCTGGAGTTCGGCGGTGGCCTGGCAATCCTGTTCGGCTTCCTGACCCGTACCGTGGCGCTGTTCACTGCCGGTTTCACCATCCTGACCGCGCTGCTGTTCCACACCAACTTTGCAGAAGGCGTGAACCAGCTGATGTTTATGAAAAACCTGACCATTGCCGGTGGCTTCATCGTGCTGGCGGTTGCAGGCCCTGGCGGCTTCAGCATTGACCGCATTTTGAACAAAAAGTGGTAAACTTATAAAGCATACCCTATGGATTTCAAGCTGCAGCTTGAAAGACGACGGGTATAAAGGCTCGGCTCTTCACGCCGGGCCTTTTGACTTTATCTCTCAGACACATTGGAGGATCTCATGGGACAACTCGTTGATGGCGTTTGGCAAGACACCTGGTATGACACCAAATCCACCGGGGGCCGTTTCAAGCGTTCAACCTCTCAGTTTCGCAATTGGGTCACCCCAGATGGCGCTGCGGGAGAGCATGGCAAAGCAGGTTTCAAAGCCGAGCAAGATCGCTACCATCTGTATGTTTCCCTGGCTTGCCCTTGGGCACACCGTACCCTGCTGATGCGCAAACTGAAGGGGCTGGAGCAAATCATTCCAGTTTCCGTGGTGCATCCGCTGATGTTGGAAAACGGCTGGACCTTCGGCCAGGATTTCCCGGCAGCAACCGGCGATGCGCTGTATCACTCCGATTTTCTTTACCAGCTCTATCTACGGGCCGATCCGCAGTACAGCGGCCGCGTTACCGTGCCAGTGCTGTGGGATAAACAGCAGCAGACCATCGTCAGCAATGAGTCTGCCGATATCATCCGCATGTTCAACAGCGCTTTCGACGCCGTCGGCGCACGGGCTGGAGATTACTACCCGGCAGAACTGCGTGAGAAGATCGATTCGCTCAACGGCTGGATTTACGATTCGGTGAACAACGGGGTGTACAAGGCCGGTTTTGCTACCAGCCAGGAAGCCTATGACGAAGCGGTGAACGGCGTGTTTGCCTCATTGGAGCGGCTTGAGCAGATCCTCGGCCAACACCGTTATCTGACCGGTGATCGACTCACCGAGGCCGATCTCCGCCTGTGGACCACGCTGATCCGTTTCGATCCGGTCTACGTCACCCATTTCAAATGCGACCAACGCCGCATCAGCGACTATCTCAACCTTTACGGCTTCCTGCGCGATATCTACCAGATGCCAGGGATTGTCGAAACGGTCGATATGGCGCATATCCGCAACCACTATTATCGCAGCCATGCCACCATCAACCCGCACGGGATCATTTCGATCGGCCCCGCGCAGGATCTGGATGAACCCCACGGGCGCGATGTGCGTTTTGGTTAATTGCAGATTGCTGTGAGTCAGGGGATCCGGTCATCGCTGTTCCCCTCACCCCATCCCTCTCCCACAGGGAGAGGGAGCCGTCCGGTGACCTTGGTGGGCCCGTGTAGCTTCAAAAAGTAGGGATTAAAAACAAGAAAGGCAAGGTATTACGCTGAGCAATTAACGACCTCGATTGGTCCCCCTTCCTCAGGGAGGCGGCTGTCCGGAGTGCGTAATTTGCCCGTACAACTTCGGAAGATTGCGAGTAAAAACAAGAAAGACAAGGTATTACGCTGAGCAATTAACGACCTCGATCGGTCCCCTCTCCCTGTGGGAGAGGGTTAGGGTGAGGGGACACAATGCGAAAATGCGAAGAAGTTACTGGTTCTCCTCGCGTGCAAACAGGCGCGGGATCTCACGCAGGAACCAGGATTTAGCCTCGCCCATGCTGTCGCGCCGCCAGGCCATGATGATGTCCGCCTCACGGCTATATTCCGGCCCTACCACGCGCAAGCGCCCCTGCTCGATATCCTTCTCCACCATCTGATAAGGCATAGTGGCAACCCCCAGCCCCGCCAGCAAGGCGCGGCGCTTATCTTCGATGGTGCTCACCGTCAGGCGCTGCTGTTTATCCAGCAATTGTACCGTCAAGACTGGCCGCTCCCGCGCAGTATCTGCCACTGCAATACCACGGTATTTCACCCGAGTCAGCTCCGACAGCGGCTCCGGCTCCAGATGGATCGGATGTTCCGGTGCGGCAACGTACACGCTCATCACCTTATACAGCTTGCGGGTGTTGATTTCAGAAGAGGCGCGAAAGTGCATATCCGGCGCAATAACGATATCGGCCCGCCCTTGCTCCAGCCGCTCCCACGCCCCGGCCAACACTTCGGTAAAGATCGAAACCTGGGTATTGGCCTTCAACGCCAGCTTATCGACCAAGGGGAACAGCTTGTATGCCGGAGATAGTGCTTCGCTGACGATGGTGAGATGGGTTTCCCATCCCCGCGCCAATGCCTCTGCATCAGTCGTCAGCTTGTCCGCGGCCTCAAGCAGTACGCGGCCACGCTCAAGCAGCATGCGCCCAACGTTGGTAAATTTGGTGCGATGCCCAGATCGGTCAAACAACACCACATCCAGTTCTTCTTCCAATTTTTGCATGGTGTAGCTGAGCGCCGAAGGCACTCGCCCCAGCTCATCGGCAGCGGCGGCAAAGCTGCCACGGCGGTCGATCGCATCCATAACCCTAAGCGCTTCAAGCGTTAACGCCCGATCTCTGGCCATCGAAACTCTCTATCAGGAAATTTGAATATACCGACCAGATTAACTGGCTAACAATCCGCCGTCCAGATGCTTACCATCAAGAGAATGAATTTAGAGAGCCGATTGCCATGATCACATGCAGAACAGCACAACAATGCGGGCAAGCTGACTTTGGTTGGCTGCAGGCTCGTTATACCTTTTCCTTTGGCCACTACTTCGATCCCAAACTGATGGGCTATGCGTCGCTGCGGGTACTGAATCAAGAGGTATTGGCACCGGGTGCCGCCTTCCAGCCACGCACCTATCCCAACGTAGATATACTGAATCTGATCCTGCAGGGTGAAGCCGAATACCGGGACAGCGACGGCAATACCGTACGCGCGGCCGCAGGAGAGGCATTATTGCTGGCTACTCAGCCGGGGCTTAGCTATAGCGAACAGAACGTCAGCAACAGCACGCCACTGACCCGAATGCAACTGTGGCTGGATGCCTGCCCGGAGCGTAGCAATGAGCGTGTACAGCGTTTGAGCCTGCCAGATCAGCCCTATACGCTACTGGCCTCACCGGATGGTGCCCACGGCAGCCTGCAACTGCGCCAACAGGTCTGGATACATCATTTGAACTTACCGGCGGGAGCACAGCAGACGCTTACTCTGCATGGGCCACGTGCCTACCTGCAATCGATCCACGGTACCGTTGAGGTCAATGGCGACCATCGCCAGAGCCAGCGCCTGACCTGTGGAGATGGTGCGTTTATCCGCGAGGAAAACCGCCTCACCATCCAGGCCGAAGCGCCGCTACGTGCGCTGCTGATTGATTTACCGGTATAGATAAAGAAAAACCCCGCGCGACTCTCGTCACGCGGGGTTATCTGTATAGAGGGAGTTGACCGGTAAGCCGGGTTCTGTCGTGGACAGTCATTCCTCTAGGCCAGCAATCGCTCACTGGCTCAAGCAGCCTACCCGGGTTCAGTACGGGCCGTACCATGTGAACCCCTATTTGGCCTTGCTCCGGGTGGAGTTTACCGTGCCACGGACTGTTGCCAGCCGCGCGGTGCGCTCTTACCGCACCCTTTCACCCTTACCTGATCCCGCTTGCGCGGGCCATCGGCGGTTTGCTCTCTGTTGCACTAGTCGTAGGCTTGCGCCTCCCAGGCGTTACCTGGCACCCTGCCCTATGGAGCCCGGACTTTCCTCCCCTCCATCTGTCTCCCCCGAAGAGGACGGCAATGAAGCGGCGACTGTCTGGTCAACTCCGGCGCGGATAGTAGCGTTGTGGTTGCGGTAGGTCAACCGTTTTAGGGGGAACAGAAAACAGATCTAGAGGCGGGGCCTGCAGATATGCTAGCTTGGCGATATGAAACCAAGACCTTCAGCCCTGATTTGCGTCGAGATTATTATTTACCGCTTGCCAATCTAAGGTGGGATGACGCTCGTCAGTTTGTTCCCGCCGGTAAGGCGGGCCTTACCGGCATCACTCCAGTGAGGTTAATCATGACCCGTTCGCCCCGCCATATGCCGGAAAAAGCCAAGCCTACCCTGCATCTTCTGTCAGGAAAAATAGCGTCAGGAAAGTCCACGCTTTCAGCCAAGCTGGCAACCCAGCCTGGCAGCGTGATAATCGCGGAAGATAGCTGGCTTGCTCAGCTATACGCCGATGAGATGCGCACCGTTGCAGACTATATCCGCTGTAGTAGCAAGCTGAAAAACGCCATCAAACCCCATCTGATAGCACTGCTTAACGCCGGGGTGACCCTCATTCTGGACTTTCCGGCCAACACCGTGGCCAACCGTGAATGGATGATGGATATCATCCGCGAGTCGGGTGCCGATAACCAACTGCATTATCTCAACGTGCCCGATGATGTCTGCAAGGCCAGACTGCATGCCCGCAATCAGTCGGGCACTCATGATTTTGCCGCGACCGATGAGCAGTTTGATCTCATCACCCGCCATTTTGTTGAGCCGAATGACCAGGAAGGGTTCAACATCATTCGGCATAGCTGAGTCACAACGCTGGGGCTCAGTTAGCCTGTTCCTGCTGCTCCAGCGCATGTTTATACAGCGCATTTTTCTTCACGCCGTGGATCTCTGCGGTTAACGCTGCCGCCTTTTTCAACGGCAGCTCTTTTTGCAGCAGAGCCAGGGTACGCAGCGCTTCGAGCGGCAAATCGTCTTCCTGTGCCTTGTGGCCTTCCACAATCAGCACCATCTCCCCACGGCGGCGCATCTCATCTTCCAGCACCCAGGCCAGCAGTTCCCCCACCGGGGCTCCGTGGATAGACTCCCAGGTTTTGGTCAGTTCGCGCGCCAGCACCACATAGCGCTGCGGCCCCCACACGGTGACCATGTCCTGCAAACTTTCCAGCAAACGGTGGGTAGATTCGTAGAAAATCAGCGTTCGCGGTTCCTCTGCCAGCGCCAGCAGGGTATCCTTACGGCCTTTGGTTTTGGCTGGCAGGAAGCCTTCGTAGCAGAAACGATCGGAAGCCACACCGGCGGCACACAACGCGGTGGTGGCAGCACAGGCGCCCGGCAGCGGCACGACGCGGATCCCCGCTTCACGGCAACGGCGCACCAGGTGATAACCCGGATCGTTAATCAGTGGCGTGCCTGCGTCACTCACCAGTGCTATGCTTTGGCCTTCCTGCAGTTTTGCCAGCAGTTGGTCCGCCTTCTGCTGTTCGTTATGGTCATGCAGCGCAAACAACCGCGCGCTAATAGCAAAGTGTTGCAGCAGCAACCCGGTATGGCGCGTATCTTCCGCCGCAATCAGATCGACGCTTTTCAGTACCTCTATGGCCCGATGAGTCATATCCCCCAGGTTGCCGATGGGGGTGGGCACCACGTACAGTGTCGAGGCAGAAATAGCTGATTGTTGGTGTTGATTCATTGTTTCATCCGGGTTGCCGATTTAATATTGAGCATCTTGAAAAAAACATCACTGGATACAGTATGCTTTCCTCAACATTCCTTCGTACCAAAGCAGGGCGATTAGTACCTGTTGTACTGGCAGCCTTGCTGTTAGCGGGTTGTCCAAGTCGGGTTCCACAAACTCCGCCCTCAAATATCCAGGACGAAGCCAGTGCCAACTCTGATTACTATCTGCAGCAGTTGCAGCAAAGCAGCGATGATAACAAGGCTGACTGGCAATTACTTGCGATTCGCGCATTAACTCGCGAAGGCAAACTGCCACAGGCCAACGAGCAACTGAGCACCTTGCCGCAAAACCTGACGAGTACACAACAGCTTGAGCGCCAGCTATTGAGCGCAGAACTGCAGGTGGCCAACAAGAATTTGAGCGCAGCCCGCGACGCGCTGAATAACATCGACAGCAGCGCGCTGTCACCGAATCAGCGGGTTCGCCTGTATCAGGCGCAGATCGCGGCAAATCAGGGCCAAGCCTCACTGCCACTGATCCGCGCCTATATTGCCCAGGAGCCGTTACTAAGCGGCCAGGCTCATCAGGATAACCTGGATAAAACCTGGCAAACGCTGCTTGGCCTGAAACCGGCCGACATGAACAGCCTAGTGATTAACGCCAACGAAAACGTGCTGCAAGGTTGGCTGGATCTGTTACGAGTCTATCAGGACAACCGTCAGGATCCCGATCTGCTGAAGGCCGGGATCAAAGACTGGCAGAACCGCTATCCGCAGAACCCGGCGGCGAAAAGCCTGCCAACGCAGTTGAATCAGGTGCTGAATTTCACCCAGGCTTCAACTTCGCATATCGCCTTGCTGCTGCCGCTAAACGGCCAGGCCAAGGTGTTTGCCGATGCGATCCAGCAGGGCTTTAACGCAGCGCAAAGTGGCATAACGCTCGCCGCGCCGGTTCAGGCACCGCAACCAACCACTAATCCAGACCAGACAGTGGCAGCTACGCCAGACAATGCCAACGGTGCCGTAAGTACTTCAGCCCCTGCGGCGGATGCAACTCAGGTAGCCGCAGTACAACCTGCTACCCCTGCTCCGGTACCCGTCACTCCAGCCCCGGCAACCGGCGGGCAGGTGAAGGTCTACGACACCACCAGCCAGCCTCTGCCAGCATTGTTGGCTCAAGCCCAGCAGGATGGTGCAACCCTGATCGTGGGCCCGCTGTTGAAGGCCGAAGTCGATCAACTCGCCACCACTTCAACGACGTTGAACGTGCTGGCACTCAACCAGCCTGAGCAGCCAAAGGACAGCCCGAATATCTGTTACTTCGCCCTGTCACCGGAGGATGAAGCCCGCGACGCCGCCCGCCATATCTGGGAACAGCAAAAACGCCAGCCGTTACTGCTGCTGCCACGCGGCGCGTTTGGCGATCGCATTGCCAAAGCCTTCACCGAAGAGTGGCAGAAACTCGGTGGCCAGACCGTGCTGCAACAAGGGATTGGTTCTGCCGGTGAGCTACGTCAGATGGTCAACAGCGGTGGGATCCGCATGAGCGGCACCCCGGTGGCCTCACAGGCTCCAGCGCAGCAGTCGGTGACTATCGCTGGCCTGACTATTCCAGCGCCACCAAGCGATATCCCGGCCTCTACAGGCGGCGGCGTAGACTCGGTGTATATCGTCGCCACGCAAGACCAGTTGACGCTGATCAAGCCGATGATCGACATGACCACCAGTTCTCGTAGCAAACCAGCCATGTTTGCCAGCTCGCGCAGCTATCAGGCCGGCGCTGGCCCGGACTTCCGTCTGGAAATGGAAGGCCTGCAATTCAGTGATATTCCTCTGCTGGCAGGGGCCAATCCACAGTTGCAGCAGCAAGCCACCGCCAAATTCCGCAACGACTATTCCTTGGTGCGTCTCTACGCCATGGGGATGGATGCCTGGACATTGGCCAACCACTTTGCTCAAATGCGCCAGTTGCCAGGATTCCAGGTTTCAGGCACCACGGGTGTACTGACATCGTCACCTAACTGTGTGATCACCAGGAAACTGACTTGGCTGCAATACCGCCAGGGCTCGGTCGTTCCGGTCTCCTGAGTCAACGCGCCAAGGGAGCGGGCTATGAGATCCAGGCCCGCCAATACCTGGAGCGCGCCGGGCTTACCTTCACCGCTGCCAACGTGGCGGTACGTGGGGGTGAGCTCGATCTCATCATGCGTGATGGTCAAACCTGGGTGTTCGTCGAAGTCCGCTACCGCCGCAACGCCGCCTTTGGTGACGCAGCGGCCAGCGTGACTTACCGCAAGCAACGGCGATTGCTGCATGCCGCCGCCGTTTGGCTGGCAGGGCGAGGAGCCAGTTTTGACACATCATCTTGCCGTTTTGATGTTTTAGCCATTACCGGTAGCCAGTTAGAATGGATACCCAATGCCTTCAATGCGGATTAAACCCTGTTGACCGGTGTATGCCGGCCCTTTGACCTAGTGGATTAAAACAACGTGCTGGATAGAATCAAAGTCTGTTTTACCGAGAGTATCCAAACCCAGATTGCGGCGGCGGAAGCCTTACCTGACGCGATATCCCGTGCCGCGATGACCCTGGTTCAATCGTTATTGAACGGCAACAAGATCCTGTGCTGTGGCAACGGCACCTCGGCGGCTAACGCTCAGCATTTTGCTGCCTGCATGATCAACCGCTTTGAAACCGAACGCCCTAGCCTGCCCGCGATCGCGCTAAACGCCGATAACGTGGTGCTGACCGCCATCGGCAACGATCGTTTGCATGATGAAATGTATGCCAAACAGGTGCGAGCACTCGGCCACGCCGGTGACGTGCTGCTAGCGATTTCCACCCGCGGCAATAGCCGTGATATTGTGAAAGCGGTCGAAGCTGCGGTAACGCGTGATATGACCATTGTTGCGCTTACCGGCTACGATGGCGGAGAGCTGGCGGGTTTACTTGGCCAGCAGGATGTGGAGATACGTATCCCCTCTCACCGCAGTGCACGCATTCAGGAGATGCATATGCTTACCGTCAATTGCCTATGCGACCTGATTGATAACACATTGTTCCCCCACCAGGACGATTAGAGGAACCGAGATGAAGCTAAGAGCCACATTTGCAGTGCTGTTCAGCGCCCTACTGCTGCAGGGTTGCGTCGCGGGCGTTGTCGTTGGCAGCGCCGCGGTTGCCACCAAAACGGCAACCGATCCACGTACCGTAGGCACACAGGTCGATGACGGCACGTTGGAAGCCCGGGTCGAAAATGCCATCAGCAAAGATCAGCAACTGAAGAAAGAAGCCCGTGTCGTAGCCACCGCCTATCAGGGCAAAGTGCTGCTGACCGGCCAGGCTCCTACCACCGAGCTCGCCAGCCGGGCGAAGCAGATCGCACTTGGCGTCGATGGTGCCGTTGAGGTGTATAACGAGATCCGCCAGGGCACGCCGGTCAGTCTGGGTACCGCCTCTTCCGATACCTGGATCACCACCAAGGTACGTTCGCAGATCCTCACCAGCGATACCGTCAAATCCTCGAACGTGAAGGTCACAACCGAAAATGGCGAAGTGTTCTTGTTAGGTTTGGTGACACAGCAGGAAGGCCAGTCTGCGGCGCAGATTGCCAGCCAGGTTAGCGGCGTGAAGCACGTGACAACGGCGTTTACCTACGTTAAATAATCTCGCGAACCGGGATGAGATCGGCGTTGTCAGCTGCCCTCACCCTAACCCTCTCCCTCAGGGAGAGGGGACCGATCGAGTTCATTGATTCTTCCGAGTCATGTCCTATCTTTCTTCCTAAGCTCGACTTTCCGAAGCCGCACGGAGCAAGCACGCGCTCCGTTCAGCTCCCTCTCCCTATGGGAGAGAGTTGGGGTGAGGGGCCATCACTTAAGATCGTTCGCCTGGAGAAATCCTTCCCCACCCAACTGGCGCATCTGACGCATAATCCACTGTTGGCGCTGGGTTACATACCCCGAAGGAGCACCGGCCTTGAAACGATGTGGATTAGGCAGCACTGCCGCCAGCAGGGCAGCTTCAGATGCCGTCAGGCGGCTTGCCGGCTTGTGGAAAAAGTGCTGAGCCGCCGCTTCCACGCCGAAGATGCCGTCACCAAACTCGACGATATTCAGGTACACCGTCAAAATTCGCCGCTTGGTCCAAACCAGCTCAATACCCGCCGTTAGCCCAACTTCCAACCCTTTGCGCACCCAGCTACGCCCGTCCCACAAAAACAGGTTCTTTGCCGTTTGCTGAGAAAGGGTAGAAGCACCGCGGATGCGCGTTGGCCGCTTTTCGTTGTGGCTGATGGCCTTTTCAATGGCCGCCACGTCGAACCCCCAGTGGTCGGGGAATTTCTGATCTTCTGCCGCCATCACTGCCAGCGCCATCGAGGGGGCAATATCATCCATCGCTACCCAGTCGGAATGCGCCACATAGCCGAAATCCCCGCTCAGCCAAGCACCGAGCTGCCGCTCCACCATCACCGCAGAAAACGGCACCGGCAGAAAAGCAAACAAAATGATCCCCGCCAGCCACAGGCCAATAACCGCAAGAACGCCTCGTTTAAACCAAAACCACAGGCGAACAATCCACGATTTACGAGAAAACCTTATCATTCCACCAGATCCAGCACTCGTGACACCAGCTTATCAATTCCCTGCGCCGCCTCGCCGATCGACTGGGCCAACATGTAGGCCGGGGTCGTGACAACCTTATTTTCAATATCAACCACGATGTCATCTACCGGACAGATCACCGGCTCACCGCCCATGGCATCAATCACTTCCCCCAGATCGGGATCGTTACCAATGGTCAATCGCAACGGTTGATCGAAAACTTTCGGCAACAGCGTTGGCGCAATGCACATAAAACCCATTGGTTTGTTTTTCTTATGCATTTCTCGAATAAGCTTAGACAAATCGGGATCAACTGAACATTCCGCACCTTGCGTGGCAAAGCTGCTCAAATTCTTCGCCGCACCAAATCCACCGGGCACAATCAGGGCATCCAACTGCTCGGCATCGGCCAGCGAAAGCGCCTGAATTTTGCCACGAGCGATGCGTGCCGACTCCAGCAAAACGTTGCGACTTTCTGGCATTTCTTCGCCGGATAAATGATTAATAACATGCAGTTGTGCCTTATCCGGTGCAAAGCAAACCGCTTGCGCACCGGCACGATCCAGAGCCAGCAAGGTGAGCACCGCCTCATGGATTTCTGCCCCGTCATAAACACCACAACCACTCAGCACTACAGCGACCTGTTTCATCGACATTCTCCCAGCCAGGACCGCCGGTAAAGGCAGGCCCAGAGGCGACAAATACTAACTACATCACATATTTTAATGATTCTTCTAACAAGAGCGCTTACATTTGCTATGTTGTTCGCTGTATGATGTATACGAATTTTGTACCACCTGCTCTACCAGAACGCTAAAAACCAATACGCAGGTTAATGATTTCCCTGGTGTTGGCGCAATATTCGCGCACCCCGGCCTCGGCTGGGGTCATTTTTTTTCAGCGTTCTCTACCCAAGCTCGCAGCACCGCCACATCATTGCGCCATTCTTGCTTCAGCTCATCGACCCACTCCTGCACGTTGTCTTGCCAGGCTGGTAACGTTGGCGTCTGGATCTGCTGGGCCAGCTGTTGCAGATGTTTTAGTCCGACGGAGCCAGCGGCACCCTTGATTTTGTGCCCTTCTTCGGTGATCCCTTTCTCATCCTTCGCGGTCATGTTGGAATCCAGCACCGCCAGATACCCCGGCATCACCTGTTCAAACATTGCCAGACTCTGATGGATCAGCTGCGGCCCCACCAGATCCATGTACTGCTCCAGCATTGCGGTATCCAATAACGATTCATTAATCTGCATCGACTTTTGCTCCGTTTTCTTTGTGGTATGTTGGGGTTGATGATCCCAGTAATGTTTGATCATCTTGGTCAAGGCCGGTACCGACAACGGCTTACTCAGTACATCGTCCATGCCCGCTTCAAGATACTCTTTCTTGTCTTTCAGTACATTAGCTGTCAACGCAATCAACGGCGGCAGTGAGCGCCCCGCATAACGCTCGCGCAGCTCACGGGCGATATCCAGCCCGCTCATGTCCGGCAATTGGATATCCAACAGGGCCAGGTCGAATTCGTCCGGGTCGAACATGGCTAACGCATCGCGGCCGTTCATCGCTACCGCAACGCTGTTGCCCAGCTTCTCCAACACCGAACGGGCCACGATCACGTTCAGTTCGATATCTTCCACCAGCAGGATATGCAACGCCGGTAGCGGCATTTCTTCCACCGTCTGGACCTCATTGACCACTTCCTCCACCGCAGGCGCCTTGATGGTCAAGGTGAAGCAAGAACCGTGCCCTTGCACGCTGTTTACCGTGATATCTCCGCCCATACTCTGCGCCAGCCGTTTGGAGACCGCCAGACCGATGCCGGTGCCGGTCGCCGGACGCCCGCCGTTCTGGTCTTTGACCTGATAATACATGGCGAAAATCTTGTCTTGCTCATCCTGCGGGATCCCCATGCCTGAGTCTTCAACCTCAAACACGATCTGTTCCTGCTCTTCGCGCCTGACGCGCACCACGATCTGACCTTGCTGGGTGAATTTCACCGCGTTGCCGATCAGGTTCCACAGGATCTGCCGCAGGCGCGTGCCGTCCGTAATGATTTTCTCCGGTAGCGGTAACTCGGGCTCCATCACGAACTGCAGCCCTTTCGGCTGCACCAGCAGGCCAGAGAGGTTCTCCAGATCCGCCAGGAAGCCAGTAAAGTCGACCGGCTGATTGTCCAACTGGACCTTACGCCGCTCGAGTTTATCCATCTCAATGATGTCGTTGAAAATATTACCCAGGGTGATAGCGCTGACGTGGATGGTTTTCAAATACTTCAATTGTTCATCGTTCAGTTCGGTATCGAGCAGAATACGGCTCAGGCCGACGATGCCATTAAGCGGCGTACGCAGCTCGTGGCTGATCGTTGAGATAAAGGTAGTCTTCTCCCTGCTGGCATTCTCCAGCGCGTCCTGGTAGCGCTTACGCTCGGTTATATCGCGGCCAAAGCCCATCAGCCCGTGACGTTTGCCCACGCGGTCGTAAAACGGCACCTTGCGCAGTTCGAAACAGGCCTTGCGACCGTCTGGGTACACCAGCCATTGTTCATAGGTCAGGGAGACGTTGTGGCGGAAGACTTTCTCATCGGTTTCGATGACTTTTTCGGCGATCTCTTTGCTGTAGACATCAAAGGGGGTCAGGCCAATCAGCTGTTTTTCACTCTTGCCGGTCAGCAACTCCATCGCCCGGTTGCAGCCGGAAAACTCTTTTTCTTCGTTGCGGTAGTAAACCAGATCGGGGGAGGCATCAAGGAAAGAGCGTAGCAATGCCGATTGTTGGCCCAATTCTACCTGTGCCTGTTCGCGCTGCTCCATCTCTTCGGTCAGCTTATCCATCACCTGTTGGCGATCTTGTTCCGCCTTGATACGGTCGGCAATTTCCTGATTGAGCTGGCTGATGTTCTCTTGCATCTGCTGGTTCAGCGCGAGATCGCGATTGCGCATCTCCTCAAGCTTATCCACCAGCCGAGCCAGGCGCTGACGCGACTCCTCCAGTTGCTCCACCACCACCGAAAGGAAGTAAACCGCCCACGGCGTGATCAGCAGGCCGAAGAAAATGGAGCGCACCACGTCGATGCTTTCCACTTCACCACGCAGCAGCATGGTGACCGCCATCTGCACCACCATCGCCAGTATCACCAGCGCTGAAGCCAGCAACAGTGAAAAGCGCACCAGCCCCAGTTTTACCATCAAATCAACGTAGTACTGGGCTAACACCCGGATTTGCTTCATGAGCCATTCCCAACAGACATAATCTCTCAAATCATACCGTAAAATGCGGTTAAGATAAGAAACCTTACTGTGAACTGTGGGAATGGTTGCAATTCGCAACCTGAGAACGGGGTTTTAAGGCAGGTATTGCCGGTCTGCGGCCAAAGCCGAACCCTGGCCACCATGCCGCTGAAGATAGCCGCCGACGGCCTGCATGCCGTTCCAACGGTTTTCGCACCATAATGGTGCCAACAGGGTGGGCCGACGGGCGCTGGCCGAGATGCGGTGGTAGATAATCTCCTTCGGCGTATGGCGGATCATTTCCCCGGCGCTGAATGCGTAATCCTCCAGCGACAGCTCAGGCAAACGCCCCGCCTGCCAGGCTCGTGCCATGGTGCTACCGGTGACGATATGCAGCGGGTGCAGCTTGATGCCGTCTACCCCGCTCTCAGCCACCGCTTGCAGCGTGGCCAAATGGTGTTGATGAGTCTCTCCAGGCAGGCCAACGATCAGGTGGCTGCATACCTTCAGGCCGCGTTCCCGCGCCAGGCGGCTGGTCTGCTGGTAACAGGAGAAATTGTGGCCACGGTTGATACGCTTTAGCGTTTTATCGTGCGCCGTTTGCAGCCCCAGCTCCAGCCACACCTCGAAGCCCTGCTCACGGTAGCCTGCCAGCAGATCGAGCGCCGCCTCTGGCACGCAGTCTGGCCGGGTGCCGACACAGATACCCACCATCTCAGCCTGCGTCAGCGCCTGTCGGTACATGTTGGCTAACAGTTCGACTTCGGCATAGGTGCTGGTATAGGCCTGGAAATAGGCCAGATAGCGCTTGGCCCGGTTAACTTTCTGCGCCTGAATGGCCAGTTGCTCCGCAATGCTTTGCTGCTGCATCTGCTCATCGGCAAAAGAGGCCACGTTGCAGAAAGTACAGCCGCCGCGCCCCAGCGTGCCGTCGCGGTTTGGGCAGCTAAACCCACCGTGCAGCGTGAGTTTGTGGATCTTCTCCCCATAACGGCGCTGAAGATCGCTACCAAACATATTGACTAATTGCGGCAACTGCATAATCTTGGTGTCTCTCTGTGTTTGAAGGCCGTTATGCTATTAAGAAACGGCTTTTCCCGCGATGACAGGGATCAACGCTTTTCCCCAAAGGCCGCCGTAGGCATAACTATTCATTATTAGTGCAAATAAAATCATTTTTATCTCGATGAAAGTTTCTAATCCTCAGTGCGCTATTAACAGCTTTATGACAAAGCGATGAAAAATAGTTATAAACAACAATAAATGTAAATTTACCAGAATAAAATTCTGGCATTGCCGCCAGCACTAGCATGGTGCAGAGATTCAGGCATTGCACTATAGTGAGACAGCTCACATTTTTGCGGCACTTCCCCTGCCTTTCCATCGCACCAAAAAGGTCTGAAAAAACTTATTTTTCATCATCATAAACCTCATGCAAGCCATCAAAATCCCTGTTAAGCCCATATTTGACCTGCGTATTCTTTCTCGCTAAGTTGGAGGTCCGCTGGAAGCTTTCTGGACGGGCAAACGTCTCGTCATAATTATGCAGTAATTTAAGACTCCCTCTTAAAACAAGTCATTTACCACTTGTGAGAACCGTCACGAGAGGCCATTGATGGAGGGCGGAAAAGCAGATTGGCGATATTAACCTTGCTGATTGGACTTCTGCCTGAAATTGAGCAGGCCCTTCGCAGTGGGTTGTAAGAGTCACACAGAGCCTGGGGAGGTTCACTGATATGCTGTACGATAAATCCCATGAGAGGGACAACTGTGGTTTCGGCCTGATCGCCCACATAGAAGGCGAACCTAGCCACAAAGTGGTGAGGACCGCTATTCACGCACTGGCCCGTATGCAACACCGTGGTGCAATTCTTGCTGACGGCAAGACTGGCGACGGTTGCGGCCTGTTATTGCAAAAGCCCGATCGCTTTTTCCGCATGGTGGCGGAAGAGCGCGGCTGGCGTTTAGCCAAGAACTACGCCGTTGGCATGATGTTCCTCAGCCAGAACGAAGAGGAAGCCCGTGCCAGCCGCCGCATTGTTGAAGAAGAGCTGCAGAACGAAACGCTGTCGATCGTCGGCTGGCGCGAAGTTCCTACCAACCCGGACGTTCTGGGTGAAATCGCCCTCTCTTCCCTGCCGCGTATTGAACAGATTTTCGTGAACGCCCCTGCGGGCTGGCGTCCACGTGATATGGAGCGCCGCCTGTTTGTGGCCCGCCGCCGTATCGAGAAGCGCGTCCAGGACGACAGCTTCTATGTGTGCAGTTTCTCCAACCTGGTGACGATCTACAAAGGTCTGTGCATGCCAGCCGATCTGCCACGCTTCTATCTGGATCTGGCCGATCTGCGGCTGGAATCCGCCATCTGCCTGTTCCACCAGCGCTTCTCAACCAATACCGTGCCGCGCTGGCCTTTGGCACAGCCGTTCCGCTATCTGGCGCACAACGGTGAGATCAACACCATCACCGGTAACCGCCAGTGGGCACGTGCTCGTACCTACAAGTTCCAGACCCCGCTGATCCCTGATTTGCAAGCCGCTGCGCCTTTCGTTAACGAAACCGGCTCCGACTCCAGTTCGCTGGATAACATGCTGGAACTGTTGCTGGCAGGCGGTATGGATCTGATCCGTGCCATGCGTTTGCTGGTGCCACCGGCCTGGCAGAACAACCCGGATATGGACACCGATCTGCGCGCCTTCTTTGACTTCAACTCGATGCACATGGAGCCGTGGGACGGCCCGGCAGGCATCGTGATGTCCGATGGCCGCTACGCCGCCTGTAACCTGGACCGTAACGGTCTGCGTCCAGCGCGCTACGTCATCACCAAAGACAAACTGATCACCTGCGCCTCGGAAGTCGGCATCTGGGATTACCAGCCGGATGAAGTCATCGAAAAAGGCCGCGTCGGGCCAGGCGAGCTGATGGTGATCGACACCCGCAGCGGCAAGATCCTGCACTCCGCCGAAACCGACAACGATCTGAAAAGCCGCCACCCGTATAAAGAGTGGATGGAGAAGAACGTCAAACGTCTGGTGCCGTTCGAAGACCTGCCGGAAGATCAGGTGGGCAGCCGCGAGCTGGATGACGCCACACTGGAAACCTACCAAAAGCAGTTCGGCTACAGCAGCGAAGAGCTGGACCAGGTGATCCGCGTACTGGGCGAGATCGGCCAGGAAGCTACCGGTTCGATGGGGGATGACACCCCGTTCGCCGTGCTTTCCAGCCGTCCGCGCATCATTTATGACTATTTCCGCCAGCAGTTCGCTCAGGTCACCAACCCGCCGATCGATCCGCTGCGTGAAGCCCACGTGATGTCTCTGGCTACCAGCATCGGCCGGGAGATGAACGTATTCTGCGAAGCCGAAGGCCAGGCCCACCGCCTGAGCTTCAAATCGCCAATCCTGCTGTATTCAGACTTCAAGCAGCTCACTACGCTGGAAGGCGAATATTATCGTGCCGACACTCTCGATCTGACCTTCGATCCAGCGGAGCAGGATCTGGAGCAGACCATCCATGCCCTGTGCGACGAAGCGGAACGTAAAGTCCGTGACGGCGCAGTGTTGCTGGTACTGTCCGACCGTGCCATCAGCAACCAGCGTCTGCCAGTACCCGCGCCAATGGCGGTGGGGGCGATCCAGACCCGTCTGGTGGACAAGAACCTGCGCTGCGATGCCAACATCATCGTTGAAACCGCCAGCGCCCGCGACCCGCACCACTTCGCCGTGTTGCTGGGCTTCGGTGCTACCGCTGTCTACCCGTATCTGGCCTATGAAACGCTGGCCAAGCTGGTCGATAGCCAGGCGATCGACAAGAAATACCGCGACGTGATGCTCAACTACCGCAACGGCATCAATAAAGGGCTGTACAAGATCATGTCCAAAATGGGCATCTCGACTATCGCCTCTTACCGCTGTTCCAAACTGTTTGAAGCCGTCGGCCTGCACCGTGACCTGTCCGATCTCTGTTTCCAGGGTGTGGTCAGCCGCATCGGCGGTGCCAGCTTCAGCGACTTCCAGCAAGATCTGCAAAACCTGTCCAAACGCGCCTGGCTGAAACGCAAGCCACTGGATCAAGGTGGCCTGCTGAAGTTCGTCCACAACGGCGAATACCATGCGTATAACCCAGACGTGGTGAACTCGCTGCAAAAAGCGGTGCACAGCGGTGAATACAGCGATTACCAGGCTTATGCCAAGCTGGTGAACGAGCGCCCGATTGCCACACTGCGCGATCTGCTGGCGATCACCCCGAAAGGCGCACCAATCCCGGTCGATCAGGTTGAACCGGCCGAATCGCTGTTCAAACGTTTCGATACCGCCGCCATGTCCATCGGGGCACTCAGCCCGGAAGCCCATGAGTCGCTGGCGATTGCCATGAACAGCCTGGGCGGTTTCTCCAACTCCGGTGAAGGCGGTGAAGATCCGGCGCGCTACGGCACCAACAAGGTTTCCCGTATCAAGCAGGTAGCCTCTGGCCGCTTCGGTGTGACACCAGCCTATCTGGTGAACGCCGACGTGATCCAGATAAAGGTCGCCCAAGGTGCCAAGCCGGGTGAAGGTGGTCAGTTGCCTGGTGATAAGGTCACGCCGTATATCGCCAAACTGCGTTATTCGGTGCCGGGTGTTACCCTGATCTCGCCTCCGCCACATCACGATATCTATTCGATTGAAGATTTGGCACAGCTGATTTTCGATCTGAAACAGGTGAACCCGAAGGCAATGATTTCGGTGAAGCTGGTTTCCGAGCCGGGCGTGGGCACCATTGCCACCGGCGTAGCGAAAGCCTATGCCGATCTGATCACCATTGCCGGTTACGACGGTGGTACCGGCGCAAGCCCGCTGTCATCGGTTAAGTACGCTGGCTGTCCGTGGGAGCTTGGTCTGGTGGAAACCCAGCAGGCGCTGGTAGCCAACGGCCTGCGCCACAAAATCCGCCTACAGGTGGATGGTGGCCTGAAAACCGGCGTCGACATTGTTAAGGCTGCCATTCTGGGTGCAGAGAGCTTTGGCTTCGGCACCGGCCCGATGGTCGCACTGGGCTGTAAATACCTGCGTATCTGCCACTTGAACAACTGCGCGACCGGCGTGGCAACTCAAGATGAAAAACTGCGCCGCGATCACTATCACGGCCTGCCAGAACGCGTGACCAACTACTTCCAGTTCATCGCTCGGGAAACCCGCGAGATCATGGCTACGCTGGGCGTCAGCCAACTGGTCGATCTGATTGGCCGCACCGAGTTCCTGACCGAGCTCGACGGGATCTCCGCCAAGCAGAACAAGCTGGATCTGTCGCCGTTGCTGAAAACCGCCACGCCACACGCGGGCAAAGCCCTGCACTGCACCGAAAGCAGCAACCCGCCGTTCGATCAGGGCGTGCTGAACAAGGAGCTGATGGCACAGGCGCAACCGCATATCGAGGCCAAGCACAGCAAGACCTTCTATTTCGATATCCGTAACACCGATCGTTCCGTCGGCGCGACCTTGTCAGGGGCTATTGCCACGCTGCATGGCGACCAAGGGATGGCTGCCGATCCGATCAAGGCGCATTTCTCCGGTACCGCAGGCCAGAGCTTCGGCGTGTGGAATGCCGGCGGCGTTGAGCTGACCCTGACCGGCGATGCCAACGACTACGTCGGTAAAGGCATGGCCGGTGGCCGTATCGCCGTGCGTCCTCCGGTGGGCTCTGCCTTCCGCAGCCACGAGGCCAGCATCATCGGCAACACCTGCCTGTACGGCGCAACCGGCGGCAAGCTGTTCGCCGCAGGCCGTGCCGGTGAGCGTTTCGCCGTGCGTAACTCCGGGGCAATTACCGTAGTTGAAGGCATTGGTGATAACGGCTGTGAATACATGACCGGTGGCATCGTCTGCGTATTGGGCAAGACCGGCATCAACTTTGGTGCAGGCATGACCGGCGGCTTCGCCTATGTACTGGACGAAGACGGCGAGTTCCGCAAACGCGTCAACCCGGAACTGGTGGAAGTGCTGGACGTTGATCAACTGGCGATCCATGAAGAGCACCTGCGCGGTTTGATCACCGAACACGTGCAGTTGACCGGTTCATCGCGGGCAGAAGAGATCTTGGCTAACTGGCCGGTATGGGCGCCGAAGTTTGCGCTGGTCAAACCGAAGTCCAGTGATGTCAAAGCATTGTTGGGTCACCGTAGTCGTTCCGCAGCCGAGCTGCGGGTTCAGGCGCAGTAAGGGGTCATTGAATGAGTCAGAACGTTTATCAATTTATCGACCTGCAGCGCGTTGATCCGCCAAAGAAACCGCTGAAGATCCGCAAAATTGAGTTTGTAGAAATCTACGAACCCTTTTCGGAAACCCAGGCGAAATCACAGGCCGACCGTTGCCTGTCCTGCGGCAACCCCTATTGCGAATGGAAATGCCCGGTTCACAACTATATTCCGAACTGGCTGAAGCTGGCGAATGAAGGCCGCATCATGGAGGCGGCGGATCTGGCACACCAGACCAACAGCCTGCCGGAAGTCTGTGGCCGCGTTTGCCCGCAAGATCGCCTGTGCGAAGGTTCCTGTACCCTGAACGATGAGTTTGGCGCGGTGACCATCGGCAATATCGAGCGTTACATCAGCGATAAAGCCATCGAGATGGGCTGGAAGCCGGATATGTCCCACGTGCACCCAACCGGTAAGCGGGTGGCCGTTATTGGCGCTGGCCCGGCGGGCCTGGCCTGTGCCGACGTGTTGACCCGTAACGGCGTCAAAGCGGTGGTTTACGATCGTCACCCGGAGATCGGCGGTTTGCTGACCTTCGGTATCCCGGCCTTTAAGCTGGAAAAAGAGGTGATGGTAAAACGCCGCAGCATCTTCAGCGAGATGGGTATCGAGTTCCAGCTCAATACCGAAGTCGGTAAAGACATCACCATGGATGCACTATTGAGCGAATACGATGCGGTGTTCCTCGGCGTAGGTACCTACCAATCGATGCGTGGTGGATTGGAGAACGAAGACGCACCAGGCGTGTACGATGCGCTGCCGTTCCTGATCGCCAATACCAAGCAGTTGATGGGCTACCAGCCAGAACAGCACGAGCCGTATGTCAGCATGGAAGGCAAGCGTGTGGTGGTGCTGGGTGGTGGTGACACCGCCATGGACTGCGTGCGTACCTCTGTTCGTCAAGGCGCGACTCAGGTCATCTGTGCCTATCGCCGGGATGAAGCGAATATGCCGGGTTCCAAACGCGAAGTGAAGAATGCGCGTGAGGAAGGGGTCGAGTTCCAGTTCAACCTGCAGCCGCTGAGCATTGAGCTTAACAGCGCGGGGCGCGTCGCTGGCGTCAAGATGGTGCGTACTCAGTTGGGTGCCCCGGATGCCAATGGCCGCCAGGTTGCCGAACAGGTGCCAGGCTCTGAGCACGTGATCGACGCCGATGCGGTGGTGATGGCCTTTGGCTTCCGCCCGCACCAGATGGACTGGTTGGCTGCGCACGACGTGCAGTTGGACAAGCAGGGCCGCATCGTGGCACCGGAATCGGTCGATAATGCTTTCCAGACCAGCAACCCGAAGATCTTCGCCGGTGGCGATGCGGTTCGCGGTTCCGATCTGGTGGTTACCGCGATTGCCGAAGGGCGCAAAGCTGCCGAAGGCATCATGTGTTATCTGGAAGTGTGATTTACACTTCTACGTTCTCCCAAAGGGTCGGCACGCCGGCCCTTTGCTTTTACCTTCCGGATACCCAACTTGCCGGTCTACAGGCAATAAAAAAGGCACAACCTGAGTTGCACCTTTTTCCCTGCCTGCCGTAGCTTACTTCACGACACGCAACGCCGGACGGCCACCACCGCGTGGCGGCTGAGGCGGTTCATCATCAGGGCCGTTATCGTCTTCAACGCTATCCTGACGATCGCTATCAACCACTGACATCAGACTACCCGCAGGGTTAGACACCTCTTCCAGCCCTTCGAAAGCCCCTTCATCTTCATACTTGGCTTCCGGTTCAAACAGGGTACCGGCCCCGTTCTCCCGTGCATAAATCGCCAGCACGGCCGCCATTGGCACCAGCACCTGACGAGGAACGCCACCAAAGCGTGCGTTGAAGGTCACTTCGTCATCGCCCAGTTGCAGGTTGCCTACGGCACGCGGAGCAATGTTCAGCACAATCTGACCATCGCGTGCAAACTCCATCGGAACCTGCACGTCTGGGCGCATTACGTCCACGACCAGATGCGGAGTCAGTTGGTTATCCAACAGCCAGTCATAGAATGCCCGCAAAAGATAAGGACGGCGCGGGGTCATCTGAGACATATCCATGATGCTTAGCCCCGAGTCTGCAGGCGCATTTCGCGCTCGGCTTCGGTCAGAGAGGCCAGGAATGCATCACGCTCGAAGACGCGGGTCATGTAGCCTTTCAGCTCTTTGGAGCCGGCACCGCTCAGTTCGATACCCAGTTGCGGCAAACGCCACAGCAGCGGGGCCAGGTAGCAGTCTACCAGGCTGAACTCTTCGCTCATGAAATACGGGGTCTGGCCGAAGATTGGCGCAATCGCCAGCAGCTCTTCGCGCAGTTGACGGCGTGCTGATTCAGCTTCCTGGCCGTTGCTCTGCTCGATTTTGTACATCAGCGTGTACCAGTTTCTCTCGATACGCAGCATCATCAGACGGCTTTCACCACGTGCCACCGGATACACCGGCATCAACGGCGGGTGAGGGAAACGCTCATCAAGGTATTCCATGATGATACGGGATTCATACAGCGTCAGCTCGCGATCGACCAGCGTCGGTACCGTTTGGTATGGGTTGAGGTCGATCAGATCCTGCGGCAGATTATCGGGTTCTACCTGCTCGATCTCGACGCTGACGCCTTTTTCCGCCAGTACGATACGTACTTGATGGCTAAAGATGTCGGTCGGGCCAGAGAACAGCGTCATTACCGAACGTTTGTTGGCAGCGACAGCCATGAAAACCTCCAAGTTATCTAGAAAATACGGCGAATAGCCAAATACCCATCACTCCACGAGCCATTGCGTTGTTGCCGCCTGGCTGCGACGTGAAATTGATTGGGTATCTCAGGCTGCTATCCTGAATAATCGTGACCGCAAGCCCGCAGCTCACAGATAAACCTTAGGTCTGGAAAACGGCCTCGGAGGTAGACTGACAGCACTGCACGGCGAACAGGCGCAAAAGTGGATGATAGTTTACCAGATTTTGACTGTTTTGTGGTGGTTATGCGTTGATTTATCACATAACAAACTGATTTAAATGAAGTTTAATCTAATTGCAGGCATAAAAAAACCCGCCGGAGAGGCGGGTTTTTCGCGTAAATCGTCCTGCCGAAGCAGAAGAAATTAACGCTTGGAGAACTGCGGACGGCGACGTGCTTTACGCAGACCGACTTTCTTACGCTCAACTTTACGCGCGTCACGAGTGACGAAGCCAGCTTTACGCAATTCACCACGCAGAGTCTCGTCGTACTCCATCAGTGCACGGGTGATACCGTGACGGATAGCGCCAGCTTGACCAGAAATACCACCACCTTTAACGGTGATGTACAGATCCAGTTTACCAACCATGTCGACCAGTTCCAGCGGTTGACGAACTACCATGCGGGCAGTTTCGCGACCGAAGTACTGTTCCAGGCTGCGCTGGTTAATAACGATGTTACCACTGCCCGGCTTGATAAAAACGCGAGCGGCGGAGCTTTTGCGGCGACCAGTGCCGTAGTATTGATTTTCAGCCATTGCCTATAATCCCGATTAGATGTCAAGAACTTGCGGTTGCTGTGCCGCGTGAGTGTGCTCGGTGCCCGCGTAAACTTTCAGTTTACGGAACATTGCACGACCCAACGGACCCTTTGGCAGCATGCCTTTAACCGCGATTTCAATCACGCGCTCAGGACGGCGGGCAATCATCTCTTCAAAGGTCGCTTGCTTGATACCACCGATGTGGCCGGTGTGGTGGTAATACACCTTGTCTGTACGCTTGTTGCCGGTTACAGCAACTTTTTCTGCGTTCAGAACGATGATGTAGTCACCGGTATCAACGTGCGGGGTGTATTCCGCTTTATGCTTGCCGCGCAGACGACGAGCCAGTTCAGTAGCGAGACGGCCTAAAGTTTTACCGTCTGCATCAACAACATACCAGTCACGTTTTACGGTTTCTGGTTTAGCTGTAAAAGTTTTCATTAGAAAGCTTACCCAATAATTTAGTTACACGTAGGTGTTCACCCAACGCTCGAAAACAGTTGAGGCTCACACGACCATCAAGTCCAGCAAACCTACCCCTTCGAATAGCCATTGCCGGCACTATACAAAGTTTTGGGAAAAAAACTTTGTTGTAACGTGGGGTCGCAAGATTATAGAGAAGTCGCTCACAAAGGTCGACCTGTTTTTAGCGGGAAAACGGATTTAGCACGGGGGACCGATTTGGCAGCGATAATCGGGGACGAAACTGGACCTGGAAGCCAGGCCCGAACGTCGTTTACGGCAGATGAGGCAGCTTCAGATACTCCTCGCTCTGCATCTCTTGCAGGCGGGACAGGCAACGCTGAAACTCGAACTTCAGCTGTTCACCCTGGTAGATCTCGAACATCGAAGCTTCGGCGGCGATCACCAGTTTGACGTGGCGCTCGTAGAATTCGTCCACCAACGCCAGGAAGCGGCGGGCGGTGTTTTCCTTCAGTGGCCCCATAATGCGCACATTATACAGCATCACGCTGTGATAGAGGCGAGACAACGCGATGTAATCCAGTTGGCTACGCGGCTCTTCGCAAAGAGTATGAAAATCGATCGCCAATACCCCTTCCACCGCACGCAAGGTGGGCATTGGCCGGTGATTGATTTGCAGCACTGGAGCCTCTTCCCCGACGTGACCCGCCAGCTTGAGGAAGATATGATCCATCGTGTTCTGCGTTTGCTGATTGAGCGGAGTCAGATACAGATGGGCCTGCGTCAGGGTACGTAACCGGTAATCAATGCCCGCATCTACGTTCATCACGTCGCAATACTCGTTGATCAAATCGATCGCCGGTAGGAAGCGTGCGCGTTGCAGCCCGTTGCGATACAGGTTGTCCGGAATAATGTTAGAGGTAGCCACCAACGTAATACCGCGAGCGAACAGCGCCTGCAACAGCGTTGCCAGCAGCATGGCGTCGGTAATGTCGGAGACAAAGAACTCGTCAAAACACAGTACGTCCGTTTGCGCCTTGAAGCCGTCCGCGACGATCTCCAGCGGGTTTTCCTGCCCTTGCAGCTCCGTCAGCTCTTCGTGCACCCGCAGCATAAAGCGGTGAAAGTGCAGCCGCAGTTTGCGATCGCCGGGCAGGCTGTGGAAAAACAGGTCCATCAGCCAGGTTTTACCCCGGCCAACGCCGCCCCACATATACAGCCCCTGTACCGGCCGCTGCGCGGTGGTTTCCTCACTCTTACCTAACCAACGGCTAAGCAGGTTACGGCGCTTGCCAGCGTTAGCGGGAGCCTGTAGCTGCTGCAACGCCTGATAGATCTGATCCAACTGCGTGACGGCCTGGCGCTGAACCGCATCGGCCTGATATTCCCCCGCATCCAGCGCCTGCTGGTAGCGTGATAACGGTGACTGTGCCTGCATGTATTCGCAATCCCTAACAACGCTGAGAATTTATTTATCCAATTTTCGCGGCGGATGGCGGCCGCTTCCCACCCTGATCGCCACATTTATCGGCGTTATGCCCCAAGAAAACCCCTGCAAACTGCAGGTATTGGCTTATCAGGATTCCACTCGGACAAGGTTAACGGTTATAGTGGATATTATTAAGTGAAAAATCCCTGCGGAACAACGAAGTCAAAATAGGAGTCATCATGACCTGGGAGTATGCGCTGATTGGTTTGGTGGTCGGTATCGTGATCGGTGCGGTAGCGATGCGTTTTGGTAACGGTAAATTACGTCAGCAACAGGTGCTGCAAAAGGAACTGGATAAAAGCAAAACCGAGCTTGAAGAGTACCGTCAGGAGCTGGTTGGCCATTTTGCCCGCAGTGCCGAACTGCTGGATAACATGGCGCGCGACTATCGCCAGCTGTATCAACATATGGCGAAAAGCTCCAATAACCTGCTGCCGGATCTGCCGATGCAGGACAACCCGTTCCGCTATCGTCTGACCGAAGCGGAAGCGGATAACGATCAGGCGCCAGTGGAAATGCCACGTGACTATTCCGAAGGGGCCTCCGGCCTGCTGCGCGGCGCACCACGCGATAATTGATCCCCGTTATACTGACCCGTGGGGTGTTCCCACGGGTTGTTCACTTTGTTCGTCCCTAATTCCCCGCACTGACTATGCTTACTCTTGACGATTAAGTGAACTTTTCGCGTAAATTCATTGTCCTAGACTGCACAAATGGTATTGCTATGGCAGTATCGTAAAAAATTTCACCGGCAGATTTTGAGAGAGCTATAACCAATGAAGAAAAGATCTTTATTTCTTAGTGCATTAGCAATGAGCATTAGCCTGGCATTTGCCTCTGTCCCGGCAGCCAACGCAGCCATGCCTGCCGCCGTTGCTGGTGAGTCGCTGCCAAGCCTGGCGCCGATGCTGGAAAAAGTGCTGCCCGCCGTAGTTAGCGTGCGTGTAGAAGGCACCCAGGTACAACGCCAGCCACAGCTGCCAGAGCAGTTTAAATTCTTCTTTGGCCCGAACATGCCTACACCGAAAGAAAGCACTCGTCCGTTTGAAGGGCTGGGTTCCGGTGTGATTATCGACGCGGCGAAGGGTTACATCCTCACCAACAATCACGTCATCAACAACGCCGACAAGATCAGCGTGCAGCTCAATGATGGCCGCGAATATGACGCCAAGCTGATTGGCCGTGACGAGCAGTCTGACATTGCCCTGCTGCAGGTCAGCGATGTCAAAAACCTGACGGCGGTAAAAATCGCCGACTCCGACAAACTGCGCGTTGGTGACTTCGCCGTAGCCGTCGGTAACCCGTTCGGCCTTGGCCAGACGGCAACCTCCGGCATCATCTCCGCACTGGGCCGTAGCGGCCTGAGCCTGGAAGGGTTGGAGAACTTCATCCAGACCGATGCCTCCATCAACCGTGGCAACTCCGGCGGCGCGCTGGTGAACCTGAACGGTGAGTTGATCGGTATTAACACCGCAATCCTGGCACCGGGTGGCGGCAACATCGGTATCGGCTTCGCCATTCCAAGTAACATGGCACAGAGCCTAAGCAAGCAGCTGATTGAGTTTGGTGAAGTGAAGCGCGGCCTACTGGGCATCAAAGGCAGTGAAATGACCGCCGATATGGCGAAAGCATTCAATACGGATGCCCAGCGCGGGGCCTTCGTCAGCGAAGTGATGCCAAAATCCGCCGCAGCCAAAGCCGGGATCAAAGCCGGTGACATTCTGGTCTCCCTGGATGGCAAGCCGATCAGCAGCTTTGCCGAGCTGCGTGCCAAAGTGGGCACCACCGCACCGGGCACGACCGTTAAAATAGGCCTGCTGCGTGAAGGCAAACCCATGGACGTTGCCGTCACCCTGGATAACAGCGAAAGCGTATCAACCAATGCCGAAACGCTGTCGCCTGCGCTGCAAGGTGCCTCCCTCACCAACGGTGCGCTGCCAAACGGTGATAAAGGCGTGAAGATCGACAAGGTGGATAAAGGCACTCCGGCGGCGCAGTTTGGCCTGCAGAAAGGGGATGTGATCATCGGCGTCAACCGTCAGCGCGTTGAAAACATCAACGCACTGCGTAAACTGCTTGAGGCTAAACCGGCGGTGATGGCGTTGAACATCGTACGTGGCGACGAAAACATTTATCTGTTGCTGCGTTAATTTGTTGCGAAACCGGGCGCGCCAGCATACTGCGCCCGGTTAACTCGTGCTATCCTCCGTTCATCTTCCTCAACACTAACTAAAACTCTATGTTTGCTAAGCTCTTGCGTTCTATTGTTATTGGTTTGGTCGTTGCCGGTATACTGCTGGCCGCCCTGCCCGTATTGCGTTCTGCCAATAACATATTCGCCAGCAAATCTGAGAATACCAGCGATCAAACGCCGGCCAGCTATAACACCGGCGTGCGCCGGGCTGCCCCTGCCGTCGTCAACATTTACAACCGCAACATCAGCGGCGCGACCAACGTGCTCTCCCTAGGTTCCGGTGTGATCATGAACGATCGCGGCTACATCATTACCAACCGCCACGTGATCAAAGACGCCCAGCAGATCACCGCCGTACTGCAAGATGGCCGCCGCTATGAGGCGTTACTGGTCGGCTCCGATAGCCTGACCGACCTGGCCGTACTGAAAATCGATCCGGGCAATTTGCCAGTGATCCCAATCAATACCGCACGCCCCGCTCGCATCGGTGATGTGGCGCTGGCGATCGGTAACCCGTACAACCTTGGGCAAACCGTTACCCAGGGCATTATCAGCGCCACCGGGCGTATCAGCCTGAGCACCACCGGGCGACAAACCTTCCTGCAAACCGATGCTTCAATCAACCGGGGTAACTCCGGCGGTGCGCTGGTTAACTCCCTGGGTGAGCTGATGGGCATCAACACGCTGACCTACGACAAGATCACCGATGGTGAAACGCCAGAGGGGCTGGGCTTTGCCATCCCGGTAGAGCTGGCAACCAAGATCATGGATAAGCTGATCCGCGATGGCCGGGTGATCCGCGGTTACTTTGGTATTCAGGGCAAAGAGATTATCCCGGTGCGTACCTCGGCAACCGGCATCGATCGCCTGCAGGGGATCATTGTGACCGAAATCACCCCTAACGGCCCGGCCGCCAATGCGGGGTTCCATATTAATGACATCATCATTAACGTCGATAATAAACCGGCGGTGTCGGTATTGGAGACGATGGACCAGGTGGCGGAGATCCGCCCTGGGACGGAGATCCCGGTGGTGGTGTTGCGCGATGGGCAACGTATTACGCTGCATATGGCGGTGGGTGAGTTCCCGGAAGATAATAATTAGTCAGCAAAAAGCCCGGCTCGCCGGGCTTTATTCGCACAAACAGGCTAAAACTGTCGATTACTCGCCTTTCACACGTTCGATATTGGCACCCAGCGCACGCAGTTTGTCTTCGATGCGCTCGTAGCCACGGTCGATGTGATAAATACGATCCACCACCGTTACGCCTTCGGCAATACAACCCGCCAATACCAGGCTGGCAGAGGCACGCAGATCGGTCGCCATCACCTGTGCACCAGAAAGCTGCTCTACGCCGTGGCAAATCACGGTGTTGCTCTCGATTTCTGCGTGTGCGCCCATACGGATCAGCTCAGGCACGTGCATAAAGCGGTTTTCGAAGATCGTCTCGGTGATCACACCGGTCCCTTCCGCAACCAGGTTCAACAGGCTGAACTGCGCCTGCATATCGGTTGGGAAACCAGGGTGTGGAGCCGTACGCAGGGTTACCGCTTTCGGGCGTTTGCCATGCATGTCCAGGCTGATCCAGTCTTCACCCACTTCGATATCGGCCCCGGCTTCACGCAGTTTGGCCAACACCGCATCCAGCGTATCTGGACGAGTATTGCGGCACAGCACCTTGCCACCGGAAACGGCAGCGGCAACCAGGAAGGTACCGGTTTCGATACGGTCTGGCAGTACACGGTAAACCCCGCCACCCAGGCGCTCAACGCCTTCGATGGTGATCCTGTCCGTGCCTGCGCCGCTGATTTTGGCACCCAGCGTGTTGAGGAAGTTGGCGGTATCGACGATTTCCGGCTCACGTGCCGCGTTCTCGATGATGGTCGTGCCAGTCGCCAGGGTTGCAGCACTCATGATGGTGACGGTCGCACCTACGCTGACCTTATCCATCACGATATGTGCACCCTTCAGGCGCCCTTCCACAGAGGCCTTGACGTAGCCCTCTTCCAGTTTGATTTCAGCACCTAGCTGCTCCAGGCCAGTAATGTGCAGATCAACCGGACGTGCGCCGATGGCACAACCACCTGGCAGCGATACCTGGCCACGACCAAAGCGCGCTACCAGTGGCCCCAATGCCCAAATGGAGGCACGCATGGTTTTCACCAGATCGTAGGGAGCACAAAACTCATTCACGCCGCTGGCATCAACATAGACCGAACCATTGCGCTCGATCTTGGTACCCAACTGGCTGAGCAGTTTGATGGTGGTGTCAATGTCCTTCAGCTTCGGGACATTTTGCAGTTCGACAGGCTCTTCCGCCAGCAAGGCGGCAAACAGGATCGGCAGGGCGGCGTTTTTCGCCCCGGAAATGGTCACTTCACCGCTAAGACGGGTCCGGCCATGCACACGAAATTTATCCATTTAACTACTCTCTGTTATCTGTTCTGAGCTGCCTGCCCGCAGGGCAAACAGCCTTAAAATCCGTTGAGTTTGCGATCCCGCTGCCACTCTTCTGGGGTATATGCCTTGATCGACAAAGCATGAATGCGGTTGTCCGCGATGTATTCCATCAGCGGCGCATAGACGGCCTGCTGTTTCTTGACGCGGCTCATGGTGGCGAACAGTTCACCCACGGCAATCACCTGAAAATGGCTGCCATCGCCGGTCACATGCGCTTCTTCCAGTGCCAGCGCCTTCATCAGCACGTCTTTAATTTCGCTATTTTCCATAGTATCCAATTCTGCATCGAAGGATCATAGTCACCCGGGGCGACTTCTTGGCGTCTATCTTAGTGGAATCCGCCGCTTTCTTAAACCAAAGAAAAAGCCCCTGAGCAACAGGGGCCTTTAACTGATTTTTCCCGGCCGAACAGCCAAAAATGTGGCTAACTAGCGGTTTCGACAGGCATTATTGCTGACAAATTGTAGAGCGTGATCAGCGTTTGCAACCGATCGGTAATGCCGGAAATTTTTATCTCAATTCCCTGCTGGCTCCGTTGCTCACGTAAATGCAGCAGCAGGGCCAGACCGGAAGAGTCCACGCGCTGCAGTTGAGCCACATCAATCACGGTTTTATCTGCCAACAGCGTCTCACGTTGCTGCCACAGCGGCAATAATGTCTCACGATCCAGCTCACCGCTCAGTACCAGCGTTTGCTGTTGTGATACCCAGCTCAGCGCTGCGGCCATCAGTTTTTCTGATCCAGGGTGATCGGCTGTTTGGCGGCCGCTTGCAGCTGCTGGGTCAAACCGTCTACGCCTTTGAGGCGCAGAGTCGATGCCCACTCATTCTGCTTGGTGGTGATCATGCTGACGCCTTCGGCGATCATGTCATACGCCTGCCAGTGGCCGGTTTTGCTGTTCTTGCGCCATTGGAAGTCCAGACGCACCGGCGGGCGGCCACCTTTATCGATGATGGTCACGCGGATCGCGATGATATCAGCATTGCCCAGAGGCTGTTCCGGTTCGATCTGATAGGTCTGGCCCTGATACATGGCTAACGCCTGGCCATACGCCTGCTCCAGATAGGCCTGGAAGGCGGTGAAGTAAGCTTCACGCTGGGCTGGCGTAGCGTCTTTGTAGTAACGGCCCAGAACCAACGCACCGGCATATTTCACCTGCACGAACGGCATCAGCTCTTCATGCACGATGGTGCGCAGGTAGTTAGGATCCTGCTTGATTTTTGGCTGCTCGCTTTTCAGGCGGGTGAAGGTTTTCTGCGCAGCGTCTTGCATCAGGCTGTATGGGTTAGTCTGATCGACCGCATTAGCTAGCGGTGCAACCACCAGCAGGGCAACCATTAAAAAACGTTTCAACATGCAGGTTTCCTCGATTAGTGAGTGGTAGCGGAATGCGCAGCGGCATCCGGTGCCGAAGGTGCAGCAGCGGCATCCGGTGAGTTCGGGCTATCCTGACCTCCGCTCTTGTACAAGAACTGGCCGATCAAGTCTTCCAGCACCATGGCTGATTTAGTGTCCTGAATGGTCCCACCATCTTTAAGGATAGCCGTGCCCATCTCAGGATCTTCAAAACCGACGTTCAGCGCCAGATACTGTTCCCCCAGCAGGCCGGAGGTGCGGATCGCCAGCGAGCTGGTGTCCGGGATCTGGTTGTACTGTTGCTGGATATCCAGCGCCACTCGTGGCGTGTAGGTCTTCGGGTCGAGCGAGATAGCCGCAACACGGCCAATCATCACCCCACCAATCTTCACGGGTGAACGCGCTTTCAAACCACCGATATTATCGAAGGTGGCGTAGATACGGTAAGTCGGTTCATTACCGATCGATTTAATATTGGCCACCTGGAGGCAGAGGAAGATGATGGCGCACAGCGCAATCAGCATAAACGCCCCAACCCAGATTTCACTCTTCTTCGTTTGCATCAAATCAGTTCCCAAACATCAGTGCAGTCAGCACGAAATCCAATCCCAACACCGCCAGTGACGAATGTACCACGGTCCTTGTCGTTGCCTGACTAATCCCTTCAGAGGTCGGTACGGCATCGTAACCATTGAAGATCGCAATCCAGCTAACGGTTATGGCAAACACCACGCTCTTGATCAGGCAGTTAAGTAAATCCTGACGCCATTCAACGGCCCCTTGCATCGCTGACCAGAAGAAACCGCTGTCGATCCCTTTCCAGTCCACGCCGACAATTGCGCCGCCCCAGATGCCGATGGCCACGAAAATAATCGTCAGCAACGGCATGCTGATAAGGCCGGCCCAGAAACGTGGGGCAACAATACGCCGCAGTGGATCGATCGCCATCATTTCCAGGCTGGAGATCTGCTCGGTGGCCTTCATCAGACCGATTTCGGCCGTCAGAGCCGAACCGGCGCGGCCAGCAAACAGCAGAGCGGTCACTACCGGCCCCAGCTCACGCAGCAATGACAACGCCACCATCATACCCAGGCTCGCCTCGGCACTGTAGGTGGTGAGGACGATGTAACCTTGCAGCCCCAACACCATGCCGATAAACAAGCCGGAAACCATGATGATCAGCAGCGACTGAACGCCCACGCTGTGGAGCTGTTTGAGCAGCAGCGGCCATTGTTTACGCGGCTCCGGGCGCCCGATCAGCGCGTGGAACAGCATCAACCCGGCGCGTCCAAAGGCTGCGCTGGTGTTGATGCCACGGCGTCCTAACGACGCTAACGCCTTTAAAAACATGAGGTTATTTACTCCCTTCCCCTAAAAGCTCTGTCTGATAATCACCGGCCGGGTAACGGAATGGTACCGGCCCATCGGCAATACCATCCAGAAACTGACGCACTCGCGCATCAGGATTGTTCTGTAATTGTGCTGCCGAGCCTTCGGCAATCACATGGTGATCCGCCACAATATAGGCGTAATCCGCGATACTCAAGACTTCTGGCACATCATGGGATACCACGATGCAGGTGATCCCGAGCGCGTTATTCAGCTCATCGATCAGCTTGACCAGCACGCCCATGGTGATCGGATCCTGGCCAACGAAGGGTTCGTCGAACATGATCAATGTCGGATCCAGCGCGATGGCACGCGCCAGGGCAGCTCGCCGGGCCATCCCGCCGGAAAGCTCGTTCGGCATCAGATCTGCAGCGCCGCGTAGCCCTACGGCTTCCAGTTTCATCAGCACCGTGCTGCGCAGGATTGGCTCTGGCAGGCGGCTGTGCTCACGCAACGGGTAGGCCACGTTCTCAAATACCGTCAGATCGGTGAACAGCGCTCCCGACTGAAACAGCATGCTCATCTTTTTGCGTGACTCATACAGCTGATGGCGCGACAGCGCCGGGATGTTGTCCCCATCAAACCAGATCTCGCCACAGTCCGGGGTCAACTGGCCACCAATCAGGCGTAACAGCGTGGTTTTACCAATGCCGGACGGCCCCATGATGGCCGTCACTTTGCCACGGGGAACCGTCAGGTTGATGTCTTCGAATATCAGCCGATCGCCGCGAGAGAAGCTCATGCCGCGTACTTCGACCAGATTATCTGCCTTCTGGTGCATGTTTATTGATCCTGTACAGGCTATTTTTTTGCCAAATCATCCGTGATGGTAAAGCAATAGGGGCGATACGTCCTATTTTTACCGAAACTTACCCTCAATGCGCTACCAATGATGCCATAGGTTTTACTTTTAGGCTCCAGACGGTCAAAATTAGGAAATAACGCAAAAAAATAAATTCTGACTGATGACAAACTGAGAATGTTTCTGAGGGCGCAGCATGCGGCGCCCCTACAAAGCCAGTTCATCAGGATTAGTCGCAGTCTTATGTGGTTCGACCTTTTACCGGGAAAATTCGTTGTTATGTGCAACGAGGGGTGTGCAAGCTGGCCGATGATGGCCTTTAACCAACGAACCGGGATTATACCCAATATAGGACCCTGAATGTTTCTCGCGATAGTGCTGTTGATCGTTGGTTTATTTTTACTGGTGTATGGGGCAGATAGATTGGTTTATGGTGCGGCAGTGATTAGCCGCTCGCTGGGGGTTCCCCCGTTGATTATCGGCATGACGATAGTCGGTATAGGCACTTCGTTGCCAGAATTGATTGTGTCGGTCACCGCCGCCCTCAATGGGCAGACCAACCTGGCGGTGGGTAACGTGATTGGCTCCAACATCACCAATATTTTACTGATCCTGGGGGTGGCAGCCCTGATACATCCGCTGTCGGTTCGCTCCGAAGTGTTACGGCGTGAACTGCCACTGATGCTGGGGGTTATCCTGCTGTGCGGCTACGTGCTGATGGATAACACCCTGAGCCGGTTCGATGGTGTGCTGCTGCTGTTGGCCGCCACCGGTTTTATTCTGCTGATGCTGAAAATCGCCAGGCTGGCGCAACGTGAAGGCAACGACAGCCTGACGGTGGAGCAACTCGCCGAACTGCCGCAGGACAGCAGCAACACCGTAGCCATTCTCTGGCTGGTGCTGGCCTTCATTATTCTGCCGCTGTCATCAAGGATGATCATCGATAACGCTTCGGTGATTGCCCACTACTTTGGCCTGAGTGAACTGGTGGTTGGCCTGACGATTATCGCCATCGGCACCAGCCTGCCCGAATTGGCCACCTCGATCGCTGGAGCACTAAAAGGCGAAGATGATATGGCGGTAGGGAATATCATCGGCTCGACGATTTTTAACACGGTGATCGTGCTGGGCGTGCCTGCCCTGCTATCACCGGGCAGTATCGATCCCGCAGCCTTCCAGCGCGATTACTGGGTGATGCTGGCGGCCGGTATCCTGCTTGCCGCGCTGTGTATTGGCCGCAAACATCGTATCGGTCATCTGGCGGGAGCTCTGTTATTATGTGGCTTTATTGCGTATCTTGCAGTGCTGTTCTTTAACCCTTTCAGTACGTTCGGCTAACCGTTGAGAATGAGTATGTCATCTAACCAGTTGCAACCGGGCTTTGACTTTCAGCAGGCCGGCAAAGAAGTGCTTCAGATTGAGCGTGATGGCCTGGCCCAGCTCGATCGGTACATCAATGCAGATTTTACCCGGGCATGTGAAGCGATCGCCGGATGCTGCGGTAAAGTCGTGGTCATGGGTATGGGCAAATCCGGCCATATCGGCTGCAAAATTGCCGCCACGCTGGCCAGTACCGGAACCCCAGCGTTCTTCGTGCATCCGGCGGAGGCTAGCCACGGCGATCTGGGTATGGTGTCGACGCAGGACATCGTGCTGGCGATCTCCAACTCCGGTGAGTCGAACGAAATTCTGGCGCTGATCCCGGTGTTGAAACGCCAGCAGATCCCACTGATTTGTATGACCAACAACCCGGAAAGCTCGATGGGCAAGGCGGCAGACGTGCATCTGTGCATCAAGGTACCGCAGGAAGCTTGCCCACTGGGTCTGGCCCCTACCACCAGCACCACCGCCACCTTGGTCATGGGCGATGCGTTAGCCGTAGCGCTGCTGAAGGCCCGCGGCTTTACCCCGGAAGATTTTGCCCTGTCTCATCCTGGCGGAGCATTGGGCCGCCGCCTGCTGCTGCGCGTTAGTGATATCATGCACAGCGGTGACGAAATTCCGCACGTCAGCCCCGAAGCCTCGCTGCGCGACGCGCTACTGGAGATCACCCGTAAAAACCTGGGCATGACGGTAATCTGCGACGATCTGATGAAAATCGCCGGTATTTTTACCGATGGTGACTTACGCCGGGTGTTCGATATGGGCATCGATCTGAATAATGCCAACATCACCGACGTCATGACGCTGGGCGGTATCCGGGTGCGCCCGAACCTGCTGGCGGTCGATGCGCTCAATCTGATGCAGCAACGCCATATCACCGCCGTGCTGGTTGCCGATGGCGACCAATTGCTGGGTGTGGTACATATGCATGACATGCTGCGCGCTGGCGTCGTTTAATGAAAGGAACCAACTGCATGAGTCTGGTTGAAACCTGTTACGGGCCGGTAGCTGAAGAAGTCATGGCCCGCGCCGGGAAAATCCGTCTGTTGATTTGTGATGTCGACGGCGTGCTGTCAGACGGCCTGATCTACATGGGCAATAACGGTGAAGAGCTGAAAGCCTTCAACGTCCGTGACGGCTACGGCATCCGCTGCCTGAAAACCTCGGGTATCGAGGTGGCCATCATCACCGGGCGTTCGGCCAAGCTGCTGGAAGACCGGGCAAAAACGTTGGATATCACCCATCTGTATCAAGGACAGTCCGATAAGCTTTTGGCCTTCCGTGAACTGTTGGATAAACTGTCCCTGGTGCCAGATGAAATCGCCTACATCGGCGACGATCTGATCGACTGGCCGGTCATGGCCGAAGTCGGTCTGGCCGTCGCAGTGGCCGATGCGCATCCATTATTGTTACCTCGTGCCCATTATGTCACCCGTATCAACGGTGGCCGTGGTGCGGTGCGCGAGCTGTGCGACCTGATCCTGCTGGCGCAAAACAAGCTGGAGGACGCCAAAGGGCTGTCAATATGAGTAAAACCAAACTTTGGATCACCCTCTTGCTGACCGTGATCGCGCTGGCGCTGATTGGCTGGAACATGGCCGATTTCAGCGATGACGGCAGTTCGGTACCGGTCAACAACCAAGACCCGACCTATCAGAGCCAGCATACCGTGACCGTGGTGTACAACCCGGCCGGGCAGCTAAGCTACAAGCTGGTGGCAGAAGAGGTTAAATATTACACCGCCGATGAGTTAAGCTGGTTTACCCAGCCGGTGATGACGCTGTTTGATGAGCATGCTGTGGCCACCTGGTCAATACGCGCCGATCGCGCCAAGCTGACCAAAAACCGCATGCTGTATCTGTACGGCCACGTGGAGGTGAACAGTTTGACAACCACCTCACAGCTGGAAAAAATTAAAACCGATAATGCCCAGATTAATCTGGTCACCCAGGACGTTTCTTCCGATGATGAAGTGACCCTGTTCGGCACGAATTTCACCTCTAACGGCATGAAAATGCGTGGCAATCTGCGGAACAAAACCGCTGAGCTGATTGATAAGGTCAAGACCAACTATGAAATTCAGAACCAAAAGCCAACTCCGTAATCTGTTGATCGTCAGCCTCGTTTTGACCGCCAGCTCCCCCGCATTGGCGTTGAAATCCGATTCTGACCAACCGGTAAGTATCGACTCGCTGAAACAGTCGCTGGATATGCAGAGCAACGTCAGCACCTTTACCGACAATGTGGTGATCAAGCAGGGCACCATCGAGATCAAGGCCGACAAGGTCGTGGTCACGCGCCCGGGTGGCGATCAGAACAAAACCTATATTGAAGCGTTCGGTAATCCGGTAACCTTCTACCAGATGCAGGACAACGGCAAGCCAGTGAAAGGCCATGCGCAGAAAGTTCGTTACGACGTCGCGCCGCAGCTGATCACCCTCACCGGCAACGCCTATCTTGAACAGCTCGATAGCAACGTGAAAGGCGACCGTATTACCTATCTGGTGCCACAGCAGCAGATGCAGGCGTTCAGCGATAAAGGCAAACGCGTGACCACGGTTCTGGTGCCATCACAGTTGCAAGACAAAAACGGTCAAAAGAAGAGTAACTAATTACTTATGGCAACACTCATCGCAGAAAACCTGGCGAAAGCCTACAAAGGCCGCAAAGTAGTTGAAGACGTGAGCCTGAAAGTGAAATCTGGCGAGATCGTCGGCCTGCTGGGGCCAAACGGTGCCGGTAAGACCACCACTTTCTACATGGTGGTTGGCATCGTTCAGCGCGACGCCGGGCGCATCGTAATCGATGACGAAGATATCAGTATTCTGCCGCTGCACGCCCGCGCACGCCGCGGTATCGGCTACCTGCCGCAGGAAGCGTCGATTTTCCGCCGCCTGAGTGTTTACGACAACCTGATGGCAGTGCTGGAGATCCGCAACGATCTCACCAGTGAACAGCGCAACGATCGGGCTATCGAGCTGCTGGAAGAGTTTCATATCTCCCACCTGCGTGACAACCTGGGCCAATCGCTTTCCGGGGGTGAACGCCGCCGCGTGGAGATTGCCCGTGCGTTGGCCGCCAACCCAAAATTTATCCTGCTGGATGAGCCTTTCGCCGGGGTTGACCCGATTTCCGTTATCGATATCAAGAAAATCATCGAGCACCTGCGTGACAGTGGCCTCGGCGTGCTGATCACCGATCATAACGTGCGCGAGACGCTGGACGTGTGTGAACGTGCCTATATCGTCAGCCAGGGCAAGCTGATTGCCCACGGCACGCCGGACGCCATCCTGGCCGATGAGCAGGTGAAACGCGTTTATCTGGGCGAAGAGTTCCGCCTGTAGGTTCCAACGGCAGGCCAACAGGCCGCCGTTAACGGAAGTAGCAGAAGATTATGAAGCAAGGTTTGCAACTCAGGCTCAGCCAGCAACTGGCCATGACCCCCCAACTTCAGCAGGCGATCCGCCTGTTGCAGCTGTCCACGCTTGAGCTCCAGCAGGAGATCCAACTGGCACTAGAGAGCAACCCGCTGCTTGAACAGACCGAAGACCAGCACGAAGAGATCGACACCAAAGAAAGCGTCGAGACCGAAGGGCTAGACACCCGCGAAGCGCTGGAACAGAAGGACATGCCCGAAGAGCTGCCTCTGGATGCCACTTGGGACGAGATCTATACCGCCGGTACCCCTTCCGGCACCGGTACCGACTATGGCGATGACGAACTTCCGGTCTATCAGGGCGAAACCACGCAAACGCTGCAGGACTATCTGATGTGGCAAGTGGATCTGACGCCGTTCTCTGACACCGACGCCGCCATCGCCACCTCGATCGTCGACGCCGTCGATGACACCGGCTATCTCACCGTGCCGCTGGAAGACATTCTGGAGAGTATGGGTGACGATAATGTGACGATGGACGAGGTCGAAGCGGTATTGAAGCGCGTACAGCGTTTTGATCCGGTCGGCGTTGCGGCGCGCGATCTGCGTGACTGCCTGTTGATCCAGCTTTCCCAGTATGCCAAAGACACGCCCTATCTGGCGGAAGCCCGCCTGATCGTCAGCGAGCATCTGGATTTGCTGGCCAACCACGACTTTCGCAGCCTGATGCGAACAACTCGCTTAAAAGAAGATACACTGAAAGAAGCGATGGTGTTGATCCACTCGCTCGATCCGCGCCCTGGGCAGTCGATCAATACCGGGGAATCCGAGTATGTGATCCCGGACGTGCTGGTGCGCAAGGTGCAGGATAAGTGGGTGGTGGAGCTTAATGCAGACAGCATCCCACGGCTGAAAATCAACCAGCAATATGCGGCACTGGGCAATACGGTGCGCAACGATGCCGACGGCCAGTATATCCGCAGCAACTTGCAGGAAGCGAAGTGGCTGATCAAGAGCCTGGAAAGCCGGAACGACACGCTGCTCAAGGTGACCCGCTGTATTGTCGAACAGCAGGAGGCGTTCTTTGAACAGGGTGCAGAATTTATGAAGCCCATGGTGCTGGCGGATATCGCCCAGGCCGTGGAAATGCATGAATCGACAATCTCACGCGTGACGACGCAGAAGTTCCTGCACAGCCCGCGTGGTATTTTCGAATTGAAGTATTTCTTCTCAAGCCATGTGAATACCGACAGCGGTGGCGAAGCCTCCTCTACGGCGATCCGGGCGTTAGTGAAGAAATTGATCGCGGCGGAAAACCCTGCCAAACCGCTTAGCGACAGCAAGCTGACCACGATGCTTTCCGATCAGGGGATCATGGTGGCGCGGCGCACCGTTGCCAAGTACCGAGAGTCTTTGTCCATCCCGCCGTCCAACCAGCGTAAACAGTTGGTTTGACCTCTATAGAGAAGGAAGACATTATGCAGCTCAACATTACCGGACACCACGTCGAAATCACCGAACCAATGCGTGAGTTCGTCAACACCAAGTTTGCCAAACTCGAGCAGTATTTTGACCGCATTAACCAGGTATATGTCGTACTCAGTGTGGAAAAAGTGCAGCAGATTGCGGAAGCAACGGTGCATGTGAATGGCGGCGAGTTGCACGCCACCTCGGAAAAAGAAGATATGTATGCCGCAATTGACTGCCTGATCGACAAACTGGCGCGTCAATTGAACAAACATAAAGACAAACTAAAGCAACACTGACATTCTGGACCGTTATGCAATGCGTAATGGCCCGCATCGTAGTCGTATTGGCTACACGGCAACCCTCGGCGCAGCACCTGTATGGGTATGCGCCGATAAGCCATCAGGGTTAAACAGGCGAAAAACCGTTTCATGAAGGTTATCAGCGCAAGCCTACTTTCCAATGGTAAAGCAGGCTTGCAATAAAGCGACAGGACGCGGTTTTAAGTGAAGATGAGATGAACAACGAAATAATGCAATTAAGCTCGGTGTTAAACATCGAGTGCACCAGAAGCTCGGTACACTGCACCAGCAAGAAACGGGCTTTGGAAATTATCAGCGAGCTGGCGGCCAAGCAGCTTAACCTGCCTTCACAGGTGGTGTTTGACGCAGTACTCACCCGGGAACGTATGGGCAGTACCGGTATCGGCAACGGTATCGCGATCCCACACGGCAAACTGGAAGAGGACACTTTGCGGGCCGTTGGCGTGTTTATCCGCCTTGAGCAACCTATCGCCTTTGATGCCATTGATAATCAACCGGTCGATCTGCTGTTCGCCTTGCTGGTACCTGCCGATCAATGTAAAACTCACTTGCATACGCTGTCGCTGGTCGCCAAACGGCTGGCCGACAAAACCGTATGCCGCCGCCTGCGCGCAGCGCTGAGCGACGAAGAGCTGTATCAGATCATCACCGAGTAACCAGCGGCTGGCGTGACTTTCCGCCATGAAAACGCTACTGTTTTACTCACGATATATCCGGGCCGTGGCCCGGATAATAGATCCTAACGGTGGCGATGAGCGCCATTGAGATGCCAGGGGAGTTACCACATGGTGCTGATGATTGTCAGCGGCCGTTCCGGTTCGGGGAAATCCGTCGCCTTGCGGGCGCTGGAAGACATGGGTTTTTACTGCGTTGATAACCTGCCCGTGGTGTTGTTGCCACAGCTGGCCCAGACGCTGGCCGAACGTAATAGCTCCGCTGCGGTAAGCATCGACGTCCGTAACATGCCGGAATCGCCGGAAGTGTTTGAATATGCAATGACCCAACTGCCGGAGAGCTTCACGCCGCAGCTGCTGTTCCTTGATGCCGATCGCAACACCCTGATCCGCCGCTACAGCGACACCCGTCGCCTGCATCCTCTGTCTGCCAAGAACCTGTCGCTGGAAAGCGCGATCGATGAAGAAAGCGATCTGCTTGAGCCACTGCGTTCCCGTGCCGATCTGATCATCGATACCTCGGAAATGTCGGTGCACGAGTTGGCGGAAATGCTGCGTACCCGTCTGTTGGGCAAACGCGAACGCGAGCTGACGATGGTGTTCGAATCCTTCGGCTTCAAGCACGGCATTCCTATTGATGCCGATTACGTGTTCGACGTCCGTTTCCTGCCCAACCCGCACTGGGATCCTAAACTGCGCCCGATGACCGGCCTGGACAAGCCCGTGGCCTCGTTCCTCGATCGCCACACCGAAGTGCACAACTTCATCTACCAGACCCGTAGCTATCTGGAACAGTGGCTGCCGATGCTGGAGACCAACAACCGCAGCTATCTGACGGTCGCCATTGGCTGTACCGGCGGTAAGCACCGTTCGGTGTACGTGGCTGAACAGTTGGCGGATTATTTCCGTTCACGCGGCAAGAACGTGCAATCCCGTCACCGCACACTGGAAAAGCGTAAACAACAATGACGGTCAAGCAGACGGTTGAGATCAAGAACAAGCTGGGCATGCATGCACGCCCGGCGATGAAGCTGTTTGAGCTGGTGCAGAGTTTTGACGCCGAAGTGCTGCTGCGTAATGACAGCGGCACCGAAGCGGAAGCCAGCAGTGTGATTGCGCTGCTGATGCTGGATTCCGCCCAGGGCCGCCAGATCGAAATTGAAGCCAGCGGGCCGCAGGAAGTACAGGCGCTGGCAGCGGTTATTGAGCTATTCAACTCAGGCTTCGACGAAGACTGATCCCCCGACAAATAACCTCACTATTGTAGGGCGCTGCAAGCTGCGCCCGTCTAGCTGTCAATATCTCATCATCACCGATTTCAACTCGGTATAATGTTCGATAAATGCACTGCCGAACTCTCTACCCATCCCCGACGATTTCACCCCACCGAACGGCAACGCCGGATCGAGGAAGGTGTGCATGTTGATCCACAAGGTGCCCACTTCAATCCGCGGGATCATGCGCATCGCCTTGCTGAGATCGTTAGTCCACAGGCTGGCGGCCAGGCCATAAGGCGAATCGTTGATCATGGCGAGCATCTGCTCTTCGTCCTCATAGGCCAGGAAAGTGCCCACCGGGCCAAAGGTCTCCTCGCGCATTAACGCATCATGTGGCCCGTTAGCGCGGATCGCCGTCGGCGCAACAAAGAAGCCTGGACCTGCCAACGCCTGACCGCCGCAGACGATCTGGCTGCCATCAGCCCGTGCCTTGTCAAACAGCGCCAGTACCTTGCGGTAATGTGCCTCGTTGGCTAACGGCCCCACTTCCGTGCTTTCATCCAGCGGTGAGCCCACCTTCATGGCTGCCAAGCGCTGCGTCAGCTTTGCCAATACCTCGTCGATATGGCTGGCAGGCAGGTAGAAACGTTCCGCTGCGGCACAGATCTGGCCCTGATTCAGGTAACCCGCCTCGATAATCCCGTCGACCATCTTGTCGACCGAGACGTCCGCCAGAAACGCGGCGGCATTCTTACCCCCCAGTTCCAGCGTGGTACGCACAATCCCTTGCTCCATCGCCGCTTTCCCCACCGCGATCCCGGTAGGCACCGAGCCGGTGAAGGTCACTTTGGCACAGCGTGGATGGGCGATAAGCATAGGGCCAAGACGTGCGCCTGAACCGTTGATCACGTTGAGTGCACCAGCCGGGATACCCGCTTGCGTTGCCAGCTCGGCCACCCGCAGCATGGTTAGCGGCGTGTATTCACTCGGCTTGAGCACCACCGTACAGCCGCAGGTGAGCGCCGCAGCCAGCTTCCAGATGGCGATCATGATCGAGAAGTTCCACGGAATGATGCCGACCACCACACCCAATGGCTCACGCCGGGTAAATGCGCTGTATTGCTCACCCTGGAAGGAAGGCAATGAAACGTTCAGCGTTTCCCCGCTGATTTTGCTCGACCAGCCAGCAAAATAACGCAGGAACTGCGAGGCCATATCGATTTCCAGCCCGCGAGACAGCTGAATGGTTTTGCCGGAACACAGGCTTTCCAGCTGCGCCAGTTCCTCACGATGGGTTTGCAGCAGATCGGCCAGACGCGTCAGGCAGTTTCCACGCTCTAATGGCGAAACCTGTGCCCAGCTACCGTGGAAAGCGTCAAAGGCCGCCTGCATCGCCGCATCGACTTCAGCCTGGCCGCCTTCATTCACTTGTGCGATAGCCAGCCCGGTGGCCGGGTTAACCACCGCAAACCTTTCTACGCCTGCCCCGGCTACGGGTTGCCCATGAATATAATGGCCCTGCTGGCGGTCCAGAAAAGCCGTGACCTGTGGCAATAGTGTAATATCCGTCATCGCATCGCCCTCCTTGCGGGTTAGCCTTCGACAATCGCCAGATAATGCTTCACAAAACGATCGGAGGTGATTTCCCAGCGTACCGGGGTGCCCTTCTCAACAAACCAGGAATCCCCGGCCTGATACTTTACCGACTCGCCGGTGTTCTCATTGGTCAGCGTTGCCGTGCCTTCCCACACCGTGGCATGTTCCGCAAACGGGTATTCCATCACGAAGGTGCCACGGGTGCAGCTAAAGACACCACAGTTCAGGTTGTCCGTTGGGGCGCCGAAAATCATCGCCACGCCGACGTTAGGTTCACCGGCGACCACCGTGGCCCCCAGGTTGCTGACGCTGCCAATCTGTTGCAGTTCTGGGAGCGCTTGCTTAAGCAGTAATGGTTTCATGGTTTTTTCCTTTTAGATCAGTAATAAGGGGGTCAGAACTAACGACGCCCCTTCCAGTAGCCGGAAGTCTGGTGCCAAACTTTACCCGCGGTGGTCATCACACGGCGCAGCTTGTCTTTGCCAAAAATATCCACGTGCGGGATCGAACTCATCAGGTCATAACGATCGGATCCCTCACTCATTCCTTCCGCCAACACCTTGCAAACGATATGGCTCGGCGTCACCCCAAAGCCGGAATAGCCTTGCACGTAAAACACGTTATCGTGCTGCGGCAGGGTGCCGATCTGCGGGAACAGATTGGCGCTGCAACACAGCGGCCCGCCCCAGGCCAGGTCGATCTTCACGTCCTTCAGATACGGGAACACTTTCAGCATCAGGTTGCGGTTCCAGGCCTTCAGGTCTGAAGGAATATATTCGACCAGCCGGGTAGCGCTGCCGAACAGCAGGCGGTTCTCGTTGGTGACGCGGTAATAGTCGATCACCGGCCGGATATCGCTGTAAGCCCCACGGATTGGGCTGATCTGGTTGATCAGCTCGTCAGAGAGCGGTTCTGTCGCTAACTGGAAGGCGTAGGTATTGATGGTCTTTTTGTAGATAAAGGGATCCATGCCGTTGAGGAAGCCGTTGCATGCCCACAGCATCTTGTTGGCGCGTACCGATCCCATGGCGGTACGCACGGTAATGCGCGGGCCGTATTCCACATTCAGCACGTTGCTGTTTTCGAAGATTTTCACCCCGTAACCACTTAGCGCCTGCGCCTCCCCCAACAGCAGGTTGAGCGAATGAACGTGCCCCCCTCCCATATGTTTCAACGCACAGGTATAAGCATCAGATCCCACCACCTGCTTCACTTCGGAACCGGTATAGAGCTCGATCTCTTCATCCGGTGAAACCGCTTTGAACTCTTTGAGCCAGGAGCGCAGGGTCTTTTCCTGCCTGGCGTTGCTGCCGAGGTAGCCATAACCAAAGCAGAAATCGGCGTCGATGGCGTACTTTTTAATCCGCTCGCGGATAATCCCGGCACCAAGGTTACTGATCTTGAAGATGGTTTCTAACCCTGCCGGACCAACGTGACGTTTGATCTTCTCCAGATCGTGGCCGATCCCGGCCATCACCTGGCCACCGTTGCGGCCCGTCCCGCCGTAGCCCAGGTGGCGGCCCTCCAGAATAGCGATATTGGTGATGCCTTTTTCCGCCAGTTCCAGCGCCGTGTTAATGCCGGAAAAGCCACCGCCGATGATCACCACGTCAACATCCAGATCCTCTTCCAGCGTGGGGAAGCGCAGATCGTATTTCTTGGTCGCCGCGTAGTAGGTTAACGATTCGATTTGATTATTCATTGCTGCACTCCCTTTACCCATTGCCTTAGCCTGGATTATCAGCAGAGCGTGGGCGGGCGGCTATGTCCCTTTAGGGATATTCGCAACACTTTTTTAACATTATGCCGTACGGCGCAGGGGGGGACTCAAGAACAGGCTGAACAACTCGGCCTGAGAGCCAATATTCAGCTTGCCGTAAATATTCTTGCGATGATTTTTTACCGTGCCCAGGCTGATAAACAGCCGTTCGGCGATCTGCTGCGATCCGTTGCCGCTCAGGATCAGATCGACGATCTCACGTTCACGCGGGCTTAAGGCATAGCGCGCCTGGGCTGCGCTATCTACCAGTGGGGTGGGGGGAGTGGGCACATTAGCTGCAACCACCACTTCCCCATGCAGCCGCGCCACGCTTTTTACCAGCGTCAACGCGCCACGCAGGTCAGCCAGTTGGGGATAACGCACGCCGACCGTTTGCCGCGCCGAGCCGAAAAAGATGCCTAACCCGCGTTCCGGCGTCAGTTGCAGCAATACGCCAGCCTCGTCGTGCCAGCCGGTTTTACGGTAAAAGTTACGGTAGTAATCTGTTTGGTAAAAACCACAGGGAGCCAGTTGCCTCAGCGTAAACACATCGCCATGGCCGCCGCCGTTCAGCGCCTGGTAAAAGGGATCTTCAAGGTAAGCACCCTGCTGGTAAATCTGGTTTACCGCATCGCTGTTTTCTTTCTCGGTTTTCATCAGACAGCGCGGTGCCTGACCATATTCGAAGGCATAGACGATGGCATTATCAAAGGCGAAGAAGCCCTCCAGATAAACCAGGAGGCTGGCATAGAATTGGCGGCTCGCTACTGCGTCGATCACCGCCGATAATCTTTCGACCTGAATATTCATTTCGCCCCCGCAATCATTAATAAATTAACAATCAACCTTTCCCAACGTATCAGTGACCGACATTGGGCCAATAAGCTATAAAAAGCATTCAATTGGCCAGAATGCAAGGGCGTTACTGTTTACATGTTAATCAAATCACAAGTTAGGCCCCTGCAACGATTAACCACACAATTCGAGTTGATTAATATCTTAACAATTTCACGTTAAGCGACGGAAAAGCGTTGGTTCGCCTAGCCAGGCTGAATTATGCTGTGGTTTCGATGCCCAAATGCGCCAAGGAGAGAGCATGACCACTAGTCTGATGATCGCCAACCGGCAGGCCTGGTTTGGCAAGGGCAGCATCCAACAACTGATCCCACTGCTCCAGGCCGAGTCGCAAACTACGCTGCTGTTCACCTGCCGATCGTTCCTTAACGGTCCCCTCTATGCTGAATTGGCCCCGGCGCTGACGCCGTTGCTGGTGGGCAGAGAAATTGTCGCTCATGAGGCCTCCCCGCAAGAAATCGACCAATGGGTGGCCCGCTGGCGAGGCCAGGTGCAAAGAGTGGTCGCCATCGGTGGAGGTAGCGTGCTGGATGCCGCCAAGGCGTTCGCTGCCCTGATTGAACACCCACTGCCAACCTTGCGTTACATGGAAAAAGTGGGTGACAGCAAAATCAGTGGCTCAACGCTGCCGTTGATCGCCATTCCTACCACCGCAGGCACTGGCAGCGAGGTAACGCAAAACGCAGTGATCACCGATACTCAGGTCTCCAAGGTGAAAGCCTCATTGCGGCATAATAACTTTGTGCCGCAGGTGGCGATCCTCGATCCTGACCTGCTGAAGGGAGCGCCAGACCATGTCCTGGCCTATTGCGCTATCGATGCCTTCACCCATCTGTTTGAAACCTACCTTTCCAAGACCGCCAGCAGCCTGTCGCGTGAGATGTCGTTGAGCGGCATCCATCACTTCCTTTGCGCCTGGCCGGTGCTGAAACAGAGCGATGAGGCCCGCGAAGCGATTATGCAGGCTTCCTATCTGGGTGGCCTGACGTTGAGTATGGCGGGCCTGGGTGTGATCCACGGCATCGCGGGCGAGATAGGGGCATTGCGTGATTACCACCACGGCCAGGTCTGCGGCCGCCTGCTGCTGCCGTTCCTTGAATTGCTGGGGAAAAGCGAACAACCGCAACAACGTGCATTAATGACCGAACTGGCCCTGCGGCTATTCCCTGAAGAACAGGACAGCCCAGCGCGGTTTTTGATCGACTTTATCACCCGCCACGCCATTGCCCCGTTCTGGCAGGACGAGCTATCCCTTAGCAAGGCGGAACTGGCCATCGTACTGGAGAAGTCCAACAGCAAGAATTCCTGGCTCAGCTACACTACCGAGCAACGGAGAGTAATGATCGATGGGGCGTTCTTGATTGAATGATAATATAATCAGAACTATAGGATCGCAGGAGCACAACAATGAGTTTGGTTGACTGGATTTTAGGCGGTATCGCCCTGGGGCTGATCGTCGGCGCGCTGATGAAGATATTCGGCAAGAAGAAAGACGATTAATGCGGTGCTCCCCCTCTGCCTTCAGAGGGGGAAGCCGTTAAATGCGGCTCAGGCAGTCCAACGCTACCGCTTTGAAACTGTCGAAATTGTCACTGCCCAGCAGGCGGGTCATCGAACGTTCGCGCACAAAGGTGACGAACAGATCGTAGATCGCCATCGCTTCCTCATAATCACTTTTGCTGATTGCCAGCAAGAAAATGACGTGTGCCACCTCACCTTCTCCCCATGGAATACCCTGCGGTGCCAGCAGCGTGACCACCACGGTCTTTTTCGCCAACAGCCCCAGAGAGTGCGGCAGAGCAATCCCCTCCCCCAGCAGGGTAGAAACGATGGCCTCCCGCTCAACGACCGAAGGGTAGAAATCACTGCCCACATAGCCTTCCTGCTCTAACTGAGCGCAAACTTTGCTAAACAGCTGCTCCTGCGTTAACGGCTCGTTGACGATCATAAAGTGGCTGGCATCAAAGAATTTTTCCAACATATACGGCTTGGTACGATCGACCAGCACCAGCTTGCCCAACTGCTCTAGCTGATACTCCGTTGGGAACGGCGACATCACCACAATCGGCTTGTTCTTCTCGCTGATGCGCGCATTGGAAATGATAAAATCTTCGTCGATACTGGCGAGAATTTCGTAATCACGCAGCGAAACGATGCGCGTCACTACCAGTTGCGGATACTTGCGTGCGATCTGCGCCTGGATCATCCGCACCGTGGAGTTACCGGTATCGCACACCAGCATCACCTGTGGATGGCGCTCATAGCCAATGTTGTAGTGGCGCTCCAGGCCGACGCCAATATGCAGCACCAAGTAGCCGATTTCGTTCTCGCTCAGGGTATAAGGCGTGTGTTTACCCCAGCTCGATACCGCCGCCAGCGTCACATCATAGGCCATCGGATAATGCTGCTTGATGTTGGCCAACAGCGGGTTCGGGATATTGATCTGGTATTTCACCCGGGTGATCATGGTTTTGATATGGGTGAGCAGATCGGCCCGCAGCTGCTTGTCGTTCTGCAGGTTGTAGTTATAGTGCGAGTTGATGTAGGACAGGATGTAATCCACCAGCGCCTCTTCGTCATCGGCGTTGATTTTGGTCGGCTGTACTTCCTGCACTCTTCTGGCGGCGATGTTGACCCGCAAATAGGCCTCTTCCGCCGCCGCAATCTCTTTGCCCGTGGCCTTGCTCAATTCACCCGCCAGCCAGGTTGACGCTTTGCGCACCGCATCATCGCCGTCTTCCACGTCAAAATCCTGTAGCGGATAGCCGTCCGTGATGCGCCGCAGCGCCACGGCACAGTAGAAGATCAGGTATTGCTCGCCCTCATCGGTCAGACGAATGGCATATTGCGACAGCAATGGGTGCAGCAGCCCGGCAAAGGTCAGTACCTGCGGCTGATGGAGGATGTCATTGTTCAGCAATGGGTTTTCCGCATCCGCCAGATGCAGTTGAAACAACAGATCGGTCAGGCAGGAGCGGATCGCCATTTCCGCACCAAACAGCTTCATACCGTAGCGCGGCTTGGTCTCGATGGTTAACTGGTAATGCGCCAGACGCTCCCTCACCTCAGCCATGTCGTTTTGCAGCGTACCCCGGCTGACAAACCATTCATCGGCCAGATCTTCCAGCTTCATCGAGAAGGCTGAGGTCAAAAAGCGAATCAACAGATAATGCACCCGCTCCTGCGCGCTGCGCGGCGTGGCGTGCTGTTTACGTTCCCGATGCTGGAGTGCGCTAAACCGGGCCTCATCATCAACCTGCAGGCGATATCCTGCCCCACGGCTGTGGACAAACTGCGCACCATAACTCTCCAGAATATCGTTCAGCGCGGTGATATCGGCGCGTACCGTGCGGGTAGACACGGCAAAACGCTTTGCCAGCTCGTCCTGCGGCAACGTTTCGGATTGCAAGGCATCGAACAGCGATGCCAAACGTGGGTAGGGAAATCTCACCATTCTCTTTCCGTTATGAACGTGCCCGCCTGAGGGGTCAGGCGGGCAACTGGTTACTTCGCAGCTGGCAAGAACACTATTTGTGAAGGGCTGCCCACCGGGGTGTAGCCTTCAACAAAACTGAGCTTACCGCTGAGCTGGTCTACGCTAAAGCGGGTTACGTTATCGCTACGCTGATTCATGGCATACAGATAACGGCCACTCGGATCCAGGGTGATGGTGCGCGGATAATCACCTCGCGTCCAGGTCTCTGCCACCGGTTTCAGCTCGCCCTCACCGCTTACGCTGAACTGCGCAATGCTGTTGTGCAGGCGATTGGCGACATACAGATTTTTACCATCCGCAGCCAAGGCAATGCCAGCGGCAAAGCTGGTACCCTTATAATCGGCAGGCAGCGTTGAAACTGCATGTAACTGTTTCAGCGTCCCCTTTTGGCTATCAAAGCGGTAGCTGGTTAGTGTAGATGCTTCCTCATTGATTAGTAGGACAATTTTACCATTTGGATGAAATATGAAGTGGCGCGGGCCAGCTCCGGCGGAAGAGGCGGCGATCCACGGCGGATCGTTCGGCGTCAGCTTGCCGCTGGCGGCATCGAAACGCCACTGGTAGATACGATCCAGCCCCAGATCGGTAGAGAACACAAACTTGCCGCTCGGATCGCTGGCGATCATATGCGCATGCGGACCATTGTGATCGCTGATGGCAAAGCTGCCTTCCACCGCGGCAGCGGGTTTAGCCGCGCCCGCAGGGCCTGCATCCTGCTGTACAGAACTGGCGGCTCCCAACTTGCCTTCACTGTCGACAGGGAACGCCGCAACGCTACCGCTGACATAGTTGGCCACCAGCAGATGACGACCATCCGGCGTCAGAGAAAGGTAAACCGGCCCCGCACCTTGTGAGTCCACCTGATTAAGCGGCGTCAGGCTGCCGTCCTGTGGGTTGATGCGATAGGCGACAATGCCCCCGTGCTGGGTGCCATTAAAATCGGCCACCTCGCTGGCAACGTATAGCGTCTGTCCTTTGGCATCGGTGACCAACTGGGCCGGATTAGGCAGGCTGCTGACCAGCGTCTTGGCACTCAGTGCCCCGGTTTTCGCATCCACCTGCATGCGATAAACCCCCCCACCGTTCGGGTTATAGGTACCAATATAGGCAAAATGAGACGACGTGGGTTTCATTGCATCCTCAGCATGTAACGCCGGGCTGGCGATAGCCAACAACGCCAGGGACAGCGCGCTCCACAGCGGAACGATTCGTAATTTCGAAGCCTGCCAGTTTCGCATAGTTATCCTTTTGACCGATAGATAGGGACAAAAAGATGCCCCTCACCCTGACCCTCTCCCGAAGGGAGAGGGGACCGAACGTGCCACAACTTAACTCCAGTATCCAACCGCAACATCAAATCGAACATGCCACTAAGTCGAACATGCCACTGCTTTACACCACACCTAACCACAACTCCGTACCAGCTCCCTCTCCCTGTGGGAGAGGGTTGGGGTGAGGGGCCGCGGGTTTACCCCACCAGCCGCTTGGTGATCTCCAGCAGAGTTTTGACATCTTGCGGGCGAGTATCGCCACTGGTGGAATCAATAATGGAGCTGTAGATATGCGGGATCACCTGCTTCACACCGGCTTTCAACGCAATCTCCAGGATCGGCTCGAAGTTTTCCAGATCGATGCCCCCGGTCGGTTCCAGCATAAAATCATGCTCGGCACAGGCTTTCGCCACGTACTCATATTCGTCCTGATGCTTCAGGCCGCCCATCGGGAAATACTTAATCGAACTGCCGCCCATATCCTTCAACAACGCAATGGCAGTCTCTACCGGCACGATGCCATCCGCTGCATGAGCGCTCAGCGGCCCGGTGGAAATCTTCACCCAGCCCACACGGCCGGTCGGGGAGACCAGGCCGTTCACCACAGTTTGGTTTTGCTTCAGCAATGCACGGCTGGCACCGACGCCGGTAAACACCTGGTTCACATGCTGCGGTTGGACTTGCTCGGAGATCAGGCTGACCATATTCGACTGCTTGGGATCGCCAGCCCCCAGGCCTACGGAAAGCGCGTTCTCGATCAGGCGTGCATAACGCGACATATCCGCCACGGCACTCTCAACGTCTGGATAGTTTTTGGAAAGAACGCCCACCAGCACGTGCCCCTGCGCCGCATTATAGATGTCCTGCGCGTTGGCTTTTGAGCCAGCCAGCACGTTGAGGCAAACGCGGTCTTTATAGTAATTAGGCTTCAGCTTCATGCTTGGTTCTCCATAAACAGATTTTTAATACAGGTAAAGACAGTCATCAGCTGCTGCTCGTTCACGCTGCGGACATCCACCTCAATCTTGCCTTCGTTGGCCTTGTAGCCACGGAAATAGATGGCGATATCACCGGTTTTCAGCCGCTGGACGATTTCCACAGTCGACATCCCCAACACCGCTTCATCAAAGGTGATTTCAACGCGGGCAATATCGCGCCCTGCGCTGTCCCAGACGGTTTTGGCGCTGATGCCATTCAGGGTATTCAGTTGGCTGATAAACGGCGTCATGCGCTCTACCATTTGCGCACCGGTGGTTTTCTCCGACGTCAGGTAGCTTTCGATAGCCTGCGTCAGGCCGAGGATGCCCTCTTTGCCCACTTTCATCGCCCGGCCAATACCGCCTGACTGCTGCTTCACCCACTCTACGTATTGCTTCTTGCCGATCACCAGCCCGCTGGTTGGCCCCTCAATAGCCTTGGCACCGCTGTAGATCACCAGATCGGCCCCCATCTGGTAGTAACACATCAGATCTTCTTCGGCAGCGGCATCGACGATCAGCGGCAGGTTATGCTTACGTGCCACCACGGCCGCCTGTTCGACGGAGAGAATGCTTTTCTGCACGCAGTGGTGAGACTTGACGTACAGAATGGCCGCGGTCTGCGGGGTGATGCAGGCTTCAATCTGTTCAGGGGAACATTCGTTGGCATAACCTGCTTCCACCACCTTACCGCCGCCGAGGGCGACCATGGTATCCACCGGCGCACCAAAGTTGACGTTATGGCCACGCGGCAACACGATCTCGCGCGGCTCGTTCACCGTAGCGGAATGCAGGTTGACCAACAGGTTGGCGTTATCTTTGACGATCACCGCCGCCACCGACTGGGCAATACCGGCAGAAGCGCAGGAAACAATCACCGCGTCTTCCACATTCAGCAGGCCAGCAATATAGGTGCCGGTCTTATTGACCAGATCCTTGATTTCAAAGTAATGATTCAGGCCGTAATCCACAGCATCAATCACCTCCTGGCGTGGCGTAGAAACGCCGAGAATGGTCATGCGGCCGGAAGTATTGATCACCTGCTTTAAGTTATATTTTTCATAGACTGAAGACATGAGCGGCTTTTCCTTGTTCGGTTAATAGGACTTCCCCGGCCACCACAGCAGCCAGCGGCACCAACAGTTGTTCGCCATTCACGGACTCCCCTTCGGAGTCGGCAAACACCTGCGGCCCCTGGCGGAGATCAAAAATGGTCAGGTCGGCATCAAAGCCGGGTTTCAGCTGCCCCTTGGTGGTCAGGCGCAACGCCGCAGCGGAATTTTCCGTCACGCAGCCAATGACCTGCGCCAGAGAAAGCCCAACGGTAAAGAATTTGGACATTACCGTCGCCAGGCTGTGCACGGGGCCAGCCAGACGGTTACGGCAGTAGATATCGGAACTGATGGTGTGCGGGAAGATCCCCAGCGCGATGGCCTGGCGGGCAACCTCAAAGCTGAAGCTGGCCGAGCCGTGGCCTACATCAAGTAACACGCCACGTTTTAACGCGCGTTGGATCGACTCGCGCAGCGTGCCTGCCGGGGTCAGAATGCGGTTCGGTTTACCGTTGTAGCAATGAGTGATGATGTCACCCTGGGTCAGCAGATCGGCGATCTCGTCCAAATCCGGCGGGTTGTTGCCAATATGCACCATCAGCGGCAGTTGCTGATTTTCCTGCTGGATCTCTTTGGCCAACACCAACGGTTTGGTGCCGTTCTGGCCCACGACGCTGCTGCTCATACGCGCCTTGATACCAATGATAAATCCCGGCTTGCCGTCGATGGCCTGCTTGACCTGCTGCTTATTGATATCCGCCATATCAGCCAGTTCATTCTGCCTTAGCAGACCGATACGCGAGATATTGAGGAAGGCAAAGACGTTGGTTTTGGTGCTGCGCGTCAGGGCATAGAATTCATCGATATCGTCGGTACCGGTGCTACCAGCATCCACCACCGAGGTGACGCCGCTGCTCACGCCCACCAGGTCCGGGTCGTCATGATAAATCGGTGAAGAGGGATAACAGTGTACGTGAGAGTCGATCCAGCCAGCGCTCAGGCGGTAGTTTCCTGCCAGATCCAGTTGTTTGTGGGCGCTGGCATCGGCCGCCAACTGCCCGACGACGGCAATCTTACCTGCCTCAATAGCCACATCGGCCAGGGTGTCGTCCACCAGCCTGGCGCGCCGGATGATTAGGTCATACATGCTTCGCTACTCCTTGCCAAACCCTGGGCGGTGACCCAGGGTTTGGGACTTGATTAAGAAATGGCTACCGGGAAGAATGCCCCCAAGATCATGGCCCCCAGGATCGCGCCGCCGGTGATCGGCTTGCCCCAGATATAGAACAGCAACGCACCCAGCAGGGAACCCAGGCCGATCGGGATCGAAGCGGCCATGGCAGACAGGATGATCAACGGCCCAAGGAAACGCCCGGAAGAGTTACCCGCCCCCATCATCACGTCCGCCCCGTAGGTGGAGTTGCTCTGATTGATGGTAAATTTACGCGCCAGGATAATCAGGTAACCAATCGCCAGGCCAATGACCAGGCCTGTCACCAGCGAGGCGGCAAAGTTGGCTACCGGGAAAACAATCCCCGCGCCCAGCAACAGCGCAGGAACACCAAGGCCAACCCCGGTCTGGATCGCCCCGCCAATATCCAGGATCCCTACCAGAGAACCTTCGATAATACGGGCAAACAGGAAGCTGGCACCGAACGCCGCCACCGCACCGTAAACCCCGGTGTCCATCCCGGCACGCAGCATGGAAACGAAAGCCACTTCGTTAAACGCACCTATGCCATACAGGTAATACATGTGTGTCCCGGCGAACACGCCGGACGAGAGCAGGCCAACAAAAATCGGGAACGACCAGTCGGCATACCAGAAGCCTTTGTCTGCTTGTGCTTCCATCATTCAGCTCCTTATTTTCCGCTCAGGGTGTTATGAATGGCATCCAGCCAGCCAGGCACGCCCAGGCTGAAGGATTCGAGAACTTTCATATCAAAGCCGCGGAAGAAGCCGCTCAGCACGAACAGCAGCACAATCGCCACCATCATGATTTTGGTGACTTTGTTCCAGCCGCTTTCTTCAACGCCCTTGCCAATCAGGATACCCAGCACCAGACCCGGTACGGCGTTACCCATAATCAGCTGTGCCAGACCACCGAAGATGGTGCCCCAGAAGCCAGAACGTTTGCCCGCTTCAATCGCCGCCAGCCAGAAGATCACCGGCATGACGGTGTTCACCAGCAGGTTGGCCGCTGGAACCAAGACTTTGATGGCCGTAACCTGCAAGGCCGCAGGCACTGCCGAAGCGGTGGTGTTAAGGAAGGCCACGACCAAAATGCCGATGATCCCGCACGCGATGGCCATCTTTTTTGGATCGTGCATGGTTTCCGCAACGTTGCGGTTTTTGATCATCAGGGCTGCTGCGCCCCAGTTAGGAATGATGCGATGGTCAACGTCCTGCGTGAAGGCCCCCGCCGCCACAGAAGACGCCCAGGCGTTGAAGAAGAAGCCCAGACCAAATGAGAAATGAGAAGCCGGATCGCCTTCGCAGGAGTTCAGCTCACCCAAGGTACGGAACGCTCCCATACCCTGCGTCGTCGGTGCGTGGAACATACGTGCGGCACCGGCCCCTACACCGACGCCAACCAGCCCGCCGATAATAATCGACTTAAATAAGATGATTAAAAACATCAGAATATCCTTCTTATGTCATGCCCAGTGGATCCCAAGACGCAGCCCTAGCGGCTATAGCTTGAAACACGACGGATATAACGTTTTTATTTCTGGGTGAAGACCACCTTTTCGGTATTGATGATCGTCACGTTCACGGTTATTTCTAATGAAACGGCATAGCTTTTTCTTTCACGCGCCAGGAAGAAGAAAAGAAATTTTTCTTTGGTGGTTCTCTCTTCCGCCTTTACTATTTTGACATCCTGCGGTTCGATACGCAGCAGAACATTATTGGTGGATTTTAAAATCACGCCCTGTACATTCGCTAATGCACCGGCAAAGGCTTTAGCTTTACTATCGCCTTTGCCCTCCACGTTAACCGAGGTGGTATAAGTCTCTTTCATTACGGATTGCCGTATTTTTTGACATACGCTTCCACTAGCCGCTGGCCTAATTCTTCTTTATCCATAAAGCCAAAGCCTAATACATTGCAGCCTTCGTTAATTGCCGTCACGCCTTCTTCGATAGAACGCATACCATATCTGGATTTATAGCCATATTTGGTTTGTGCGGTGATCGCCCCAGCGCCACCGCTGCCACAGAAGGAAATGCCCAGTTGCGCATTCTCTGCTTTCATCACGTCACCCAACTTCATATCCGCCGCCATGCCAGGGATCACAATCACCTTGGCACCTGCATTTTCAACGCCTTGGCCCACTTTCTGGCCTTTACCCAGCCGATCGCCAATTACTACGGTTATTTGTCCCATGGGGTTTTTCTCCTGAATAATGTTAAATAATTAAACGTTATTGGTCGTTATCTTTAGCCACTTCAAAATGAACCGAAAGCAGATACGCCTCTTCAATCGGTAGTGTGGAAAACTTATTTACCACTCGCTCTGCCAGTTGCATCGAACCGGCAGAAATTTCATCAAACAGTGATTTATCAACTTCCGGCAAGGGTTCACCCGTTATTGAGCGCAACACCATCGCGCGGATATGAGATTCCAACATTTGTTGTTGCACCGCATTGGTGTAAATATTCTCTTCACCCAACATGGCGGTAATATCGGCCAGCAGCTGAGTGGTAATCGCTGCGGCCTCACTGATGTCAGTCTGTTCCCTGTTACTTACCGAAGCAGTTCCGTCATTCACTTTGCAGTCACCTCTGGATCCAGCTATTTATCCGTTAACGGTAAAGCGCTTTACCTTTACCCGCTTTCTTTGATGTCTTTACCCTAACCCTTGGGGCATTGCTTGTGTAGCGCGTTTTTTTCCAGTTCGAACTGGAAATTAAGTGACGCCAGGGGATCCATTTCGCAAAATCGGGGGTTTTTACGCTAAGTAAATGAGATTGCAAAAAGAGTTTGCAACGCAGAGTTGCCAGTTGGCATCACGGCACAAAAAACTTCGTGATCGAGATCTCTTTCTTTTCCGGCCCTAACAGCCTACTATCAGTAGGACAAACCGACATTTTTCACACCCCCGCTCCCAAAGGTGCGGGGGTGTTGCTTTTGTGTTGTTTTCCGAATTTATGGCGCAGAAAGGGCGCCCTTTGATTGGACTGGAGAGTGGAATGACCAAACCAACCATTACCATTAATGAGCTGGATGCGGAACGCCTGGATGCGCTACTGGCACAGCCAGCCTTTGCCAATACTGACGTCGCCGCCGCGCTGAACGCTGAACTGGATCGCGCTGACATTGTGCCAGCATCGCAGATCCCTGCACACGTCGTCACCATGAACAGCCGCGTACGTTTTCGCGATCTGCATACTTCAGAAGAACATGTGCGCACGCTGGTTTACCCTGCCTCTCTCAAAGACAGCGCTGAACAGCTGTCGGTGATGGCACCTCTGGGTGCAGCACTGCTGGGAATGCACGTGGGTAAACAGATCAATTGGCAGTTGCCAAACGGCGAAGAAGCCCGCATTGAAGTGCTGGAATTGCTGTATCAACCTGAGGCTGCGGGCGAGTATCACCGCTAAGTCAGGTTTCCGGGCGGCCATTCAGCCGCCCTGTTTGCACCTTTACAGGCAAATCGCGATCAGCACCACTCCCAGCAGCAACACGTAAATTCTGGCGTGCAGCCTGTCATCTACGCTGGGCAACACCCATTTGGCAAACACGATCCCCGCGATACCCGCCACCAGCAGTAACCCCAAAATCAACAGATTCACATAGCCGACATAATGCGGTCCGCTCACCTTCCCCATGCCGAGATAGCTATACAAAACCGTCGCCACCACCGCGACCGGGATCGATAGCGGATTGGCCGCACTGACGCAGTGCTTCATGTCATAACCCTGACGGCGTAACAGTGGAACTGTCATCACGCTTCCCCCAACCCCCAGCATAGCGGCAATCACGCCAATTAATGGCCCACCGACCCACACCGTCGTCTTGGATAACGCCGTCTTGGCGGGTTTGGTCAGGAACCCTTTGCGCAGCAGACAATCGGCAATAGTCGCCATCATATAGAGAATAAACAGCCCGCGAATGGCGGAGTCTGCAAGCTGCATCGCGGCAAAGGCACCGATGACCGCCCCCGCGCCGATATAAAAGATCAGCGGAGTGATGGTTTCACGTAGGATATTGCCGCTGCGCCACTGGGTGACGCTGGCATAGCTGGCGTTTAAAATCATGACCGCCGCCGAGGTGGCCACGGCAATATGCATCGCCTGACCGGCATGATTACCGGAGGCGGAAACCACATGATAGACAAAAGGCACCACCACAAAGCCACCGCCAAAACCGAACAGAATGGTGGTCATGCCGGTCAAAAAGCCGGTAAACAGCACCAGTAAAATATCAGCCATCACCCTGCAACTCCTCGCTGTCGTTGGTCAGCTAGCAGGATAGGCGGCCACCTTATGGCTTGCACACTATCATCGGTCAACTATCATAGCATTTCGGCCAAAATGATAAGGCAGGCTATGCGCAATATCTCCATTGATTCCCTCGACCACACGCCAAGATCGGTAATTGCCATTGGCACCGACTATCCACCGGACTATCTGCTGCCCTTGCATAGCCACCGGCGCGCGCAGCTACTGTATGGTGCTACCGGCGTGATGCAGGTATTTACCCGACAGGGAAATTGGGTGGTGCCACCGCAGCGCGCCGTATGGATCCCTCCGCAGGTCGCACATGAAGTCAGGATGATGGGAGTGAGCACTCGCAGCTTATATATCGAGCCGGACGCGCTGATCGCGCCCATCGCCGAGGTGTGCCAAGTGGTGAGCGTAACCCCGCTGATGCGTCAGTTGCTGATGGCTGCCGTTGATATGCCGCTGGTGTATCAGCAGGAAGGGCGAGATGGCGCCTTGGTGGCGCTGCTGCTGCATGAGATTGCCCAGATGCAGGCATTACCGCTGCATATTCCCCTGCCGGAAGATCCCCGGCTCAGCGCTCTGTGCCAGGCCTTTTTACGCCAGCCAGACGCCCACACGCCACCAGGGCTTTGGGCCGCCAGCCTGTATATGAGCCTGCGCACCTTTAGCCGTTTTTTCCGCAAACAGACCGGGATGTCGTTTTCGCAGTGGCGTCAACGAGCCTGTGTGGTATTGGCGCTGGCACGCCTGGCGGCGGGCAACAGCGTTACTCAGGTGGCAATAGAGTTGGGCTATGAGAGTAGCGCGGCCTTTTCGGCGATGTTCCGTCGGGTGCTAGGGCTGGCGCCATCTTCTTATCTGGGGTGATAGCAATGACCGCCATCGGCGGTCACCAAGCATTACTGACGTTTAGCGGAATTTCTTGTGATTGGCATCGCGGGTTTGCTTGAAGTCCTGCGCCACTTTGCGTGCGTCCTCCAGTTTGCCCTGATTCGCCAGCGCCATTGACTGATCGATCTGCCCGATCAACGTCGCCAGCCCTTGACGAAACTCCTTCATCTCCGGGCTGTCTGGCGCTTTACTTTCCAACTTTGGCGGTGTGCCTTTCTGGGCATCCGTGGCGGCAGCGCGCATATTCTGCAGGCTCTGCTTGAAGGTATCGGTAGAGTCGGTGTTTAGTACGGTTTTGTAATTGGCGGCCAGGGTATCCATGTCATCAGCCAGATTGGCCGCCATCGCCCACGAACTGGCTCCCAGCAGCGTCAGTGCTGCCAATACTTTCAATGTCTTCTTCATGCTCACCTTCCAGTTATTGTTTTAGTTAACCCGTTATAAACATAGGCATGGAAAGGTAAAACCGATACCTGATATTTGTAAGGAAGGTTGAAACGGGGAGTTGGGAGGAGCGTCTCAGCCCTCTCCCACAGGGAAAGAGGACCGATCGAGTTCATTGATTGCTCTGCGTAATACCTTGCTTTCTTTGTTCTTACTCCCGACTTTCCGAAGCAGTACGGACCAACCACGTACTCTGGACAGCTCCCTCTCCCTGTGGGAGAGGGTTGAGGTGAAGGGTATTACTGCCCTGCGATCTTCATTTCCGGCAACAGTACGGAACCGCACTGGATATTGCTGCGCAGTTCGATATCGCTGCCGATGCTGACGATATTGCGCAGCATATCCTTCAGATTGCCGGCAATGGTGATCTCGCTGACTGGATACTGGATCTCACCGTTTTCTACCCAGAAGCCAGAAGCCCCGCGTGAGTAATCGCCGGTAATACCGCTGACGCCCTGCCCCATCAGTTCGGTGACCACCAGACCGGTGCCCAACTGTTTGAGCATGCCCGCAAAGTCATCACCCTGCCCGGCAATGCGCCAGTTATGGATCCCGCCTGCGTGGCCAGTGCTATGCAGCCCCAGTTTGCGCGCAGCGTAGCTAGTCAGCAGCCAGGTTTCCAACACGCCGTCTTTGACGATGTCGCGGCGCTGGGTCCGTACGCCTTCACTGTCGAACGGCGTAGAGGCCAGCCCTTTCAGCAAGTGCGGATGTTCTTCAATGGTCATCCACTCCGGTAGGATCTGTTTACCCAACGAATCCAGCAGGAAGGTAGATTTGCGATAGACGCTGCTGCCGCTGATAGCCCCAACCAGGTGGCCAAACAGACCGGTTGCCACTTCTGAGGCAAACAGCACCGGCGCTTTCATGGTTGACAGCTTGCGTGGGGAAAGACGTGCCAGCGTGCGGCGAGCACATTCCAGGCCGACCCACTCAGGGCTGGCCATATCGCCCATAGCTCGGCCAATGGTGTAGGCGTAATCCCGTTCCATATCACCATCATGCTCGGCAATCACACAGCTGGAGAGCGAGTGACGGCTGGAGCAATAGCTTTGCAGCATGCCGTGGCTGTTGCCGAAGACCTTGATACCGTAATGGCTGTTGAAGCTGCCGCCTTCGGTATTGGTAATCCGCTTATCGGCTGCCAGCGAAGCCTGCTCGGCACGGGCTGCCAACTCGATACCGCGTTCGGCATCCAGCTCGGTGGGATGGAACAGGTCCAGATCCGGCGCGTCAAACGCCAGTAAATCTTTTTCCGCCGGGCCAGCATGGGGATCTGGTGAAGTGTAACGAGCGATATCCAGCGCCGCCTGCACGGTGCGGGCAATGGCATCCGGATTAAGATCGGTGGAAGAGGCACTGCCTTTACGGTTTTGATAATAGACGGTAATGCCTAATGCGCCGTCGCTGTTGAATTCGACGTTCTCCACTTCACCGAAACGGGTGCTGACGCTGATACCGGTGGTTTTACTCACGGCAACTTCTGCCGCATCGGAACCGGCGCGTGCCAGCTCCAGTGCCTGTGAAACGGCTTGTTCCAGCGCTTTGCGCTGCTCTGCAACTTGGGTGACTACTTTCATCAATCGGCCATACTTAATCAGAAAATCGTTGAGAAAAGTGCCGTGTCGGCATGGTTTTGCGCGCAATAACGCGCCAAAATAATTTCAGGCTGCGCCCGCTGGCCACAGCCCGATGTACTTTTGAGTCTAACAGGAACCGCGTGGAATTTCGCATAAAGCCGGCAACCTGTTAGGATTAGCCTCTTTTTAACGGAGCCTACCATGAACAAACAGCCTGAAGACTGGCTCGACGAAGTCCCGGAGAACGAAAACGAGGACGATGACGAGATTATCTGGGTCAGTAAAAGTGAAATTAAACGTGATGCCGAAGCGCTGAAAGACCTGGGAACCGAACTGGTTGAACTGGGTAAAAACGCCTTGGAACGCATCCCGTTGGATGAAGATCTGCGTGCCGCCATCGAACTGGCGCAGAAGATCAAGAAAGAAGGCCGCCGCCGCCAGATCCAACTGATCGGCAAAATGCTGCGTGCTCGCGATGTCGAACCAATCCAGACCGCGCTCGACAAGCTGAAGAACCGCCATAACCAACAGGTTTCGCTGTTCCACAAGCTGGAAGCGCTGCGCGATCGCTTGGTGGCAGAGGGTGATGACGCGATCCCGTCCGTGCTGGATCTGTATCCACAGGCCGATCGCCAGCAGTTACGCGCCCTGATACGTAACGCGCAGAAAGAGCAGGCCGCTAACAAGCCGCCAAAATCATTCCGCCAAATCTTCCAGTACTTGCGAGAGCTGGCCGAGGCACAACAGTGATCGTCAGCGGCATCGCTGCGGGATGGACCCCGTTCATCCCCGCTGATGCATCGCTGCGCTGCTCGTTTCACGGATATTGAACCGCAGGTTGCCCTCCAGCTCCTCCTCCGCTTCTTCAAACAACAGAATAATGGCACCAAAGCGGCGTTTGCTGCGGGCGTTGAGATTGAGAAATTCAATCTCGACCGGCAGGCTGATGTCGCCGGTCACCACGTCCCACAGCGCGTCCAGGTTGGCGCCAAATCCTTCACCCAATGCAAACCGCTCGGCAAAGTGGCGATAGAACGCTGGCAAGTCCGCTATCTGGTTAAAATCGAACTCTATTTTCCCCATCGGCTCACTCCATCCGCATGAAGTTCTTATAATGGTCGCGCGTGACATAAATCAGACCGTCACTGGAATACAACAGCCGATCGGCACCGCGTCGGCCGCATTGGTAGTTGATATCCGCTTCGCGCCATACCCGGTTGTTGGCGGTAGGTAACTGCCCCTCACGGTTGGAAAAACGGTCGCCGCCAATGGCCTTGCCCGGCAATACTTTACACAGATTACCGTCGCCCGCATCCCAACCCTGTTCACGTGCCTGTTTTTTGGTGATGTAGTAGTCCGGCAGGCGCTGATGCTGTTGCACATAGCTGACCACCCGCTGCTGCTGCGTCAGTTGTTCAATGCTCTCTGCCGCTGGGGTTGAAACGTTGGTAATAGCCCGATCGCCATCCCTATGCAGCGCACTGAACCCCGCCACCACCAAAGCAATCAACATCGCAATAAGCGTACGTTTATTCATACTGTCCCTGCATATATAGCAAAAATTAATGAATCAAAGATGACCAAGATGTAACCATTTCGCATCTAAAAGGCCTGACGCCCGAGCAAAAGCCGCAATTGATACGGAATTATTATGGGTAATGAAGCCTTCCTGCGTGCATTTTAGCCCCCCGTGCCGGGGGACGTAAACATGCTCAGTATATACCCGATGGTTTGATGGGAAGCTGAAGATATCAATCAATCAGCGCGTGACGGTAGCGATGCAGCATATCGGCCAGGCGTTTTACCGGCCCGGTGACGCTAAGCGGAGCGAGGTTATCCACCAGCTTTTGTTGATATTCATTCATCTCTTTGAGTAACCGATCGTAGTAGTAAGCCCGCTTCACATCGTTCTTGGCGGTGACCACGTGGTCGGCGGTGCTGCGGATCTGCTTGTGGAACACCGAAAGCTCTTCCCGTTCCGGGATCTCGGTCATCTGCATCCGCTGGTGGGCAATAATCAGGTTGAGCGCCAGCCGGTATTTGGCAATGTCGTTCGGGAACATCATCAGCAGCTGGTTCAGGCGCTGATAGAGCGCGGGCAGATGGTTTTCCTTACGGCGTGCCGCCTTGGTGGTCAACGCCGAAACGGCGCTGCTGACCAACTGATTCATCAACGTGCGGCCGGTACGTTCACGGGAAGTATCACGGATCAGGAACAGTACGATCATCGCCACAAAGCAGCCGATAATCTGGCCGATAGCGCTGTCGATAAACGAGGAGACATGGAAACTCATCGGGTTGCTCAACACGATAATGTTAATGGTACTCGCCAAGGTGCCCAACGATCCCAAACGGCGTTTCTGCACTTCGATACCGATGACAAAGGACATGATGCCCAAGCTCAGGCACAGCAGGAACATACTTTGCTGGGTTTCAGGCAAGATAAACATGTAAAACAGCGCACCGAGCGGCAACGCCATAAGCACACCCAACATAAAGTCGAGTGCCGTCATTTTCGGATTTGGCGTACGCATCGCCAATGCGGTCACGACGGCGATCATCACCATACAGCCGCTGCCGGACGTCCAGCCGGTCCACAGCCAAAACAGGCAACCTATTGAGGTCGCCGCCCAGGCTCGCAGCCCGTTAATCATCGCATGGTGGCCTTCCGCTGAGGGCCTTTTCACCACCACTTCTCCGGCCAGTATCTCGTTTTCTACCGCGTTGATACCGCTGTTGGTATGCACACCTTTTGCCACCAACAGATAGCGCGTCGCCGCGCCAACCCAACTGGTGACCGTTTGCAGATGTTCATCACTGCGATTGATTGCCAACACCTGGCGCACCAGCTTTAGGCGTTTACGCACTTCTTGCGCGGTTTCCGCCGGGACCATCAGCAGCTCGCGGATATTCTCCTTCACCGCCTCCGGATGATTGAGCAAAATCAGGTAGGTTTCACAGGCCTGGGTGATCAACGTCAGCGAAAGCGTATGCAGCGCATGCAAGCGGCTGTTGACCCGCTGCCAACGTGACGACTCCAACATCAGGTTGCTGCGCATCCCGTTGATGGCGGTGGTGCTTTTTACCAGATCGCTCCAGGCACGGTCGATATCCTCTTTCCCGGCGTCGCTGATACACATCTGCATCAGTTTGTACTGCCCCACCAACAGCTGATCCACCGCGCGATCGATATCCTGTTTGATCGAACGTGGGGAAAACAGCAGGTCGGCCAGTATCGCACTGAGAATACCGAGTACGATCTCGCTACAGCGCTCTACGGCGAACTGTGGCGCGGCCAGCAGTGAAGTGGTGGTGGTTGCGGAGGTGACAATGATAATCAGTGCCGTGTAGCCCGCCAGCCCCCAGGCGTAGGAGTTTTCGACCTTCACCAGCGAGGAGATCCAGGTACAGACCCCCAGCCAGACGCAGCACAGCATCAGCATCACCACCGGTGCACGCGCACAGGTAACGATAATCAGCAAACCGACAAAACAGCCCATAAAGGTGCCGATAATACGCAGCCAGCCACGATAGCGAATGGCACCAGAGAAAGGTTCCCCTCCGGCGGCAAAGGCCGGGCCGGCAGCCACAATGGCCGCCGTCAGCACCGACCAGCGCGGGGTTTCCAGATTGAGGTGGAAACCGACAAACAGGGCAAAGACGATCGCAAAGCTGAGCTTGCAGGCAAACCGCAGCCGCAGAAAGGTTGGGTTGTTCATTAGCCGAACTCGCGCAACCGATGCATCAGCCGGATAAACGGTGAGCCGCTGTCGATGCTACGATCGTTCTTGCCGGTAATGACCACAGTCGCGGTGGTGCCCGCCGGGTAAGAGTGCTGCTGATCTTTCTCATCGAGGATGATTTTCACCGGCACACGCTGTGCCAGACGCACCCACTCCAGGTTGCTGTCGATCGATGCAAGACCTTTGCTGTTTGGAGTGCTGCTGCTGTTATTCACCGCTGCGGCCAGGCTATCGACGGTGCCGTGCATAATGCGGTTGCTGCCCAGCGGGGTGATCTCGGCACGATCGCCTTTGCTCAGCCCTTCAAGCTTGGTTTCTTCCAGATAGGCGATGACATAGAAGCTGTTTTTCTTCACCAGCGCCACCGCGGTAGAACCACGGGTGATAAATTCCCCCGCGTGGACGTTCAGGTTGGTGACCCAACCGTCTGCTGGCGCACGCACCGTGGTCCGTTCCAGATCCAGCTGCGCCAGATCGCGCACGGCGATCGCCTTGGCCAACTGATGCTGCACGGTTTGCAGCACGTTATTGGATTGGTCGATCTCTTCTTGTGACATCGCCTGGATCCCCAAGCGCACACGGCGGCCCGCTTCACGCTTCTTCTCGGCCGCCAGCGTCTGATAATAGGCCACATCGGCGTTGGCTTCGGCCAGTGCCTGTTGGTAACGTGGCTGGTCGATCACCATCAGGATCTGGCCCTGTTTCACCAGTTGGTTGTCGGTGATCGGCACGTCGGTCAGCAAACCGCTGACGTCCGGAGCAATCGCCACCACGTCGGCGGTGAATTTGGCATCACGCGTCCACGGCGACTCGGTGTAAAACGCCCAAGCCTTGAACACGGCGATAGCTGCCAGCAGGACCAGCAGCAAGGTGATCGCAATGCGGATTATTTTTAATGACAGAGTTTTCACAGCAGCCTCAAACGAAAAGACACGAAATCAGATAAAACAAACAGCAATACAGCGCGGTATTGAACAGCGCCGGATGCCAGACAAAGTCGTAAATCCCGGTCGGCTGCAACAGGCGGCGTATGACGAAGAACAGGGCCAACGACGCTAACAGCTCAAAAAATACCGGTGGGAACGACAGTCCAAAAATGACCATAACCGGAAGCAAACTCATCACTTTATCCTTAATTGTTTACTGCACCGGGGTTTTCCCTGCTGATTTCACATTCTATTTACATTCTAGCGCACGGACGCCAAACGTTATGATCTGGTAGTTGACCAGGCCATAAACCTGAAAAAGGGTTAAGCTAACAGCAGGCTTCCGCGAGAGGGAATGTATGGATGACCGGAGGGATCGCGCAGCCACGGCAGTATACCGCGGCATGGCTGACCACGCTCAAGCGTTCAGAAGATCTTTACACCCGACGCGTTATATTAGCCTGCTTACTATCAACTCATCTACAATCTGTGATCTAAATCACTTTTAAGCCAGAGTGAACAATGGAAAGACTAAAACGGATGTCCGTGTTTGCCAAAGTCGTTGAATGTGGGTCATTTACCGCGGCGGCACGCCAGCTCGACATGAGCGTTTCATCCATCAGCCAGACAGTGTCCAAACTGGAAAATGATCTACAGGTGAAGCTGCTTAACCGCAGCACGCGCAGTATCGGCCTGACCGAAGCCGGTAAAATCTACTATCAGGGCTGCCGCCGCATGTTGCAGGAAGCCGCCGAGGTCCATGAGCAGCTTTATGCGCTGAACAATACGCCCATAGGCACACTGCGTATCGGCAGTTCCTCCACTATGGCGCAAAACGTTCTGGCAACCATGACCGCCGACATGCTGCAAGAATATCCTGGTTTGACGGTTAATCTGGTCACCGGCATTCCGGCCCCGGATCTGATTGCCGACGGCCTGGACGTGGTGATCCGCACCGGCGAACTGCAGGATTCCAGCCTGTTTTCCAAACGCCTGGGCTCGATGCCGATGGTGGTCTGTGCCGCCAAAAGCTACCTGACTCAACACGGGACACCGCAAAAACCGGCGGATATGGTGAATTTTTCCTGGTTGGAATACAGCGTACGGCCAGACAGTGAGTTTGAATTGATGGCTCCCGAAGGCATTAGCACGCGCATTTCCCCTCAGGGGCGCTTCGTGACCAACGATTCACAAACCATGATCCGCTGGCTCAAGGCCGGGGCCGGGATTGCCTATGCGCCACTGATGTGGGTCATCGAAGAGATCAAACGCGGCGAGATTGAGATCCTGTTCAAGCGTTACCATTCAGAACCCCGCCCGGTTTACGCACTGTACACCGAGAAGGACAAACTGCCGCTCAAGGTGCAGGTGTGTATCAATTACCTGACGGAATACTTTAAACGCGTGGCGGAAGTGTATCAGGGCTATCGCTGAAGCTCGCCATTACCCTGGAGTCCACTCCAGGGTAATAAGTTTGCTATAGCCGATATATAGCGTTTACTGCTATAAAACCGATTGCTCATTTTATTAATGCCAATTATCGAAAGTATTTACCTTCATTTGATTCCCATTCTCTACTGAGAACTCTGCTGTATTCATTCGGGGTAACCGATCGATTATGCGGAAATTTCCGCCATAGTTGCGGGTAATAAACCACCGTGATAATTGTTTGAAGCATATCCTGCCAATCCAACAAAAGTGCCCATTCTCCTACCGCTTTCGCGTGCTTGCTTACGCCCCTGCGGGTGTGATTTATTGATGAATTGGCGCAGGTTCGCCCAATTATCATTATTGCCATAAATAATAAAAACCAGGCTCCATTATTCATTATAGGAATCACCATGGAAAAGATCTCCCGCACGCACCTGGTATATGCCATGTCGCGCGATAACGCCCCTGTGGCTACCGTTGCCAGCGGCAGCGACGTTTGTTTTGAAACCTGTGACTGCTTCGAAGATCAAATCGCCTCCGAACAGGCCGTCTTCACCGAACTGGACTGGAGCCGCATCAACCCGGCTACCGGGCCGGTTTACGTGCAAGATGCGAACCCCGGCGATGTATTGCGGGTAGAGATTAAGCGTATTACCCCAACCAGCCATCAGGCAGTCATGGTCACGGCTCCGGGCCTGGGCGTCATTGGCGATGAGTTGCAGCAACCGCAGATCCGCACTGTGCCGCTGGAAGACGGCTTCGCACTGCTCCCCGGCGGCGTGCGTTGGCCGTTAAAGCCGATGATCGGCGTGATTGGCGTCGCCCCGGCCGAAGAACCTATCTCTTGTGGCACACCAGATGCCCATGGCGGCAACATGGACTGCAAAATCATCACCGAAGGCTGCACGCTGTGGCTACCGGTTAACGTTCCCGGCGCGCTGTTTGCACTCGGCGATCTGCATGCCGCCATGGGCGATGGTGAAGTCTCGGTATGCGGGCTGGAAATTCCCGGCGAAGTGGTGGTGAACCTGAGCGTAGTCAAAAACCGCGCGCTGCCAACCCCGATGATGAGCACCGCCGATACGCTATATACCTTGGCATCCGCCAAAACGCTGGACGAAGCGGCCGAATTGGCAACGCGCAATATGGCACACTTCGTAGCGGACTATAGCCAGGTCTCGCTGGCCGACGCCATCAATCTGCTGAGCATCACCGGCGATCTGCAAATCTGTCAGGTGGTCGATCCGCTGAAAACCTGCCGTTTCGCGCTGCCACGCAGCGTTGCCGAGCAGTTAAACATCCAGCTGGATTAGGGATAGCGCCATGTCTGTAGAACAATTTGGTTATAAGCAGGAACTGCACCGCACCCTCACCCTGAAAGATCTGGTGATTTACGGCATGATCTTTATGGTGCCGATTGCGCCGTTTGGCGTGTTTGGCTACGTGTGGGAAGGTGCACAGGGCATGGTGGCGCTGGCCTATCTGATCGGCATGGTGGCGATGTTCTTCACCGCCATGAGTTACTGGTCAATGTCCCGCGCTTTCCCGGTCTCCGGTTCGGTCTATGCCTATGCCCAGCGCGGCATTCATGAAACCGTCGGCTTCTTTGCCGGCTGGCTGATCCTGCTCGATTACATCCTGGTCCCTTCGCTGCTGTATATCGTCAGCGCGGCGGCGCTCGGTCCGATCCTGCCAGAAGTACCCGCCTGGGTATGGATCGTGACCTTCATCGTGATCAACAGCGCGATCAATCTGGTGGGGATCCAGTTCACCGCCAAGGCCAACCGCTACATCCTGGTGGCAGAGATCGTCATCCTGACCATTTTTGTGGTGATGGGCCTGACGGCACTCTATTCCGGTGAAGGTGCCGGTGGTCTGACATTGAACCCGCTCTACAACGCCGAGAAATTCAGCCTACCCTTGGTGATGGGTGCGGTGTCGATTGCAGTGCTATCGTTCCTGGGTTTTGACGGTATTTCAACGCTGTCCGAAGAGAGCAAAGGCGGGGCCGATGCCGTGGGGAAAGCCTCGCTGTATGCGCTGCTGTTGGTAGGATCGCTGTTTATCCTGCAAACCTGGATTGCCGCCGATTTGGCTGCGGGCCAAAACTTCACTAACCTGGATACCGCATTCTACGATACCGCCAATCTGGCGGGCGGCTCCTGGTTAAAGCAGGCCACCATCTGGGCGACGGCACTCTCCTGGGGGATTGCCAATGCATTAGTCGCGCAGGCCGCCATCTCCCGCATTCTGTTCGCCATGGGGCGTGACCGCCAATTGCCGAAGATCCTGGCAAAGGTGCATCCACGCTTTAAAACCCCTTACGTCAGCACCCTGCTGGTCGCGGTGATCTCCCTCGGTTCCGGGCTTTACTTCAACGGCAGCATCGACAACCTGAGCCGGTTGGTCAACTTCGGGGCGCTGATGGGCTTTTTGATCCTGCACCTGTCGGTGATTAACCACTACATCATCCGCCAGAAGTCCAAGGCCTGGGTAAAACATCTGCTGTTCCCACTGGTTGGTCTGTCTATCATCGCTTTTGTATTGTACGAGATGGATATCGAAGCCAAGATCCTCGGCCTTAGCTGGCTGGCGATCGGCATCGTGTATTACTTCGTGCTGCGCGTAGTGCTGAAGAGAGAGCCAGTGCTGAAGCTGGAGGACTAAGCCAGCAATCTGCCCCTTCTGGGGCAGATTTATTCAATCCTTTGATGACGTTAACAAAACGGCCCGCTGGTCATACCCCTCTGCCCGCCTCTAGGTTATGCTCGAAAAAATTCCCCTGCATCAGGAAAAATCATGAAGAAAATCATACTGGACTGCGACCCGGGGCATGACGATGCGATCGCGATGTTGCTGGCATGGGGCAACCCAGATATTGAACTGCTGGCCGTAACCACCGTCGTCGGCAACCAGACGCTGGAGAAGGTCACGCGGAATGCGCTGGCCGTGGCTCGCATTGCCAACATCACCGGCGTGCCCTTTGCCGCTGGCTGTTCGCGGCCTCTGGTACGGCAAATTGAAGTCGCCCCCGACATCCACGGCGAATCGGGCCTTGATGGGCCAGTCCTACCGGAACCCACGCTGCAACTGGCCGATATCCATGCCGTCGATCTGATCATTAACACCATCATGGCACACCCACCAGGCACCGTAACGCTGGTGCCCACCGCTGGCCTGACCAACATCGCCATGGCGGTGCGCAAAGAGCCCCGCATTGCCACACGCGTGAAGGAAGTGGTGCTGATGGGCGGCGGTTACCACGTAGGTAACTGGAGCGCAGTGGCTGAATTCAATATCAAAATCGATCCGGAAGCCGCGCATATCGTGTTCAACGAACCCTGGCCGTTAACCATGGTTGGGCTGGATCTGACGCATCAGGCGCTGGCCACGCCAGAAGTTAGCGCGCGCATCGCTGCCATTGGCACCGGTCCTGCGAAATTTGTCGTCGAACTGCTCGAGTTCTTCGGCCATATGTATAAGCAGGCGCAGGGTTTCACTTCGCCACCGGTACACGATCCCTGCGCGGTCGCCTATGTGATCAACCCCAACGTGATGACGGTGCGTAAGGTGCCCATCGATATTGAGCTGACCGGTACCCTGACGCTGGGAATGACGGTCGCGGACTTCCGCTTCCCGGCCCCGGCGGATTGCCATACCCAGGTGGCAGTGAAGCTTGATGAAACCGCCTTTTGGGATCTGATTGTCGATGCGTTGCAAAGAATTGGTGAAGTTGAGGTTTGAGGCACGGTTGGGAGTAAAGTGTCGTGCAAACGCCCGACACTTCATTCAAACCGGCATTATGCGTAGTATATTGAAAGTGTTCTTTGTTATCGGATGTCTCTCATGGCTTACTCTATCGGCGAATTTGCCCGGCTTTGCGGAATAAACGCTACCACATTACGCGCCTGGCAGCGTCGTTACGGCCTGCTTAAACCGATGCGCACCGATGGTGGGCATCGCCAGTACAGCGATGATGATGTCCAGCAGGCGCTCAAAATTCTCGACTGGGTAAAAAAAGGGGTCACCATCAGCCAGGTAAAACCCCTGCTCGCTCGCCCAGCAGAAGGCCCGACAAACAACTGGCTCACTCTGCAGGAGAAAATGCTGCAGTTGCTTAAAGAGGGAAAAATCGAAGCGCTGCGCCAGCAGATTTACGCCTCTGGCCGCGAATACCCTCGCCCGGAGTTGGTCACGGAAGTGCTGCGCCCGCTGCGCAGTAAAGTCTCTGCCAATATCCCGGCGATGATGACCCTGCGCGAGATCCTGGATGGCATTATCATATCCTATACCTCATTTTGCCTCGAAAGGGACAAGAAAGCGGCAGGGGATAACTATCTGATCACCGGCTGGTACCTGTCAGACCCGTGTGAAATCTGGCTGGAAGCGCTCAAGCGTACGGGTCAAGGACAGCACATTGATGTCCTTCCCGTTCCGCCTGCCAGTCTGGCTCCGGAGCTGTTTCCTGAACGAAAATGGCTACTGGTCATGACTGGCAAACTCACCCCCGCCCGCAAACAACAGATTGAATTGTGGCAACAACAGGTGATGTCTCTCGAGGTCATTACACTTTGACGTTGATCTTCGGTTAATTATCACAAAAGTTTGAATATTAATTTTTTACCGGGATGCTACCTTTTTCCTGTTTGTTTTAACCCCTACAGGAAATCATGATGAAAAAAGCGACCGGTCTTATTCTGTTAACCTCTCTGGCAATGGCTCCTGCCGCATTCAGTGCCCCTGCTGGCACGCTGAGCGTCCATATTCTGAACCAACAGACAGGTATTCCCTCGCCGAATGTCACCGTCACGCTTGAAAAAGAGCAGCAAAACAGCTGGGCCACGCTGGCTAGCGGTAAAACGGACGAAGACGGGCGCATTAAATCGCTATATCCACAGGACCAGGATATGCAGCCGGGAATTTACAAAGTGACCTTCAAAACCGGTGACTATTTCCACCAACAGAAGCAAACGTCGTTCTTCCCAGAGATCCCGGTGATGTTCACCGTCACCAAGACCAATGAAAAACTGCACATCCCACTGCTGTTAAGTCAGTATGGATACTCTACCTACAAAGGAAGTTAAAGATAAAGCATGCTCATGTTGCGCAGTTAACCGCATGAGCATGCAAACTTAATACGTTGAAGCTACTGAGAAAATAATTATCACCCCCCAAAGTTGGACAAATAGAAATAATTGTGTAAGTTTTAACTATGCAATAACGCTACGTTGTTCACTTCCAGGTGAGGCTCATGAGCTCTATGCCATCCATCATCAACAGGTTTGTTGATTACTACAGCAAGCTGGATAACCAGCCGCCATCTGCGTTGGCGGAGATCTATCATGCTGATGCCAGGCTGAGCGACCCGTTTGGTGAATATCAGGGTCTTTTGGCGATCCAGCGTTACTTCACTCATCTCTTGGCCAACGTAAAGCATTGCAGCTTTACCATCGATACCCCCCTCTGCGAAGGCCATCGTTTTGCCGTAACTTGGGCAATGCATTGGTCTCACCCGCGGATTTCAGGGGGAGAAACACTAGTCCTCGCAGGATGCTCAATTGTCGAGGTGCAGGACAACCTGATTATTCTCCAGCGCGATTACTACGATGCCGGGGAGATGATTTACGAGCATCTTCCCCTTCTTGGCTGGGCGGTGCGAAGTGTAAAAAGGAGAATGCGCTCATGATGACCGTCCTCATCACCGGCGCAAGCTCCGGCATTGGTGCCGGGCTCGCGAAGTCCTGGGCCGATGACGGCTGCCACGTCATTGCCTGCGGGCGAGACCGGGCCAGGCTGGAAGCACTGCAACAGTACAGCTCGAATATCACGTTACGCGTGTTCGATATGACGGACAGGGAGGCCTGCCGTCTGGCGCTTGCAGATTGCACTGCCGATCTGATCGTTCTTTGTGCGGGAACCTGCGAATACCTGGAGCAGGGTGTGGTGGATGCCGCTCTGGTGGAACGTGTGATGAGTACCAACTTCCTGGGGCCAGTGAACTGTCTGGCCGCACTGCAGGCCCAGCTCCTTCCTGGAAGTCGCGTGGCGCTGGTCAGTTCGATGGCACACTGGCTGCCGTTCCCACGAGCAGAGGCGTATGGCGCGTCAAAAGCCGCCCTCACCTGGTTTGCCAATAGCCTGCGCCTTGACTGGGAACCCAAAGGCATTGCCGTCACGGTGGTTTCACCGGGCTTTGTGGATACACCACTTACCCGTAAAAATGATTTTGCCATGCCCGGCCAGGTGAGCGTCGACGATGCCGTAAAGGCGATCCGTCGCGGGCTGGCGAAAGGGAAAAAGCACATCGCCTTTCCCACCGGATTCAGCCTGGTCATGAAGCTGCTTTCAGGGCTCCCGAATTTCCTTCAGCGCAGGCTGTTGCGCAGGATGGTTCGCTCATGAACATCGCCATTATCGGTAGCGGTATCGCAGGACTCACCTGTGCCTGGCGGTTGGCCGGACATCATCAGGTCACACTTTTCGAAGCGGAACCCACGGTGGGTGGGCATACCGCCACGGTAGATGTCACCACGCCGCAGGGCACGTATGCCATCGATACTGGGTTTATCGTCTACAATGACCGTACCTATCCGCGCTTTATGGGTCTGCTCAGCGAGCTGGGCATCAGCGGGCAAAAAACGCAGATGAGCTTCTCCGTGCATAATCCGCAAAGCGGGCTTGAGTATAATGGCCACACCCTCACCTCGCTGTTTGCACAGCGTCGTAACCTGGTTAATCCGGCGTTCTGGGGGCTGCTGCGAGATATCGTGCGCTTCAACCGCCTGGCAAAAGAGGCGTTGGCGGGCGATGTTAACGAAAACGCCACGCTGGAGACTTTTCTCGAACAGCACGGCTTCAGCGCGTTTTTCGCGCGTCATTATATCCTGCCGATGGGGGCTGCCATCTGGTCCTCGTCGCTGCAGGAGATGCGCCGCTTCCCGCTTCCGCTGTTTTTGCGCTTCTTTGAGCATCACGGCCTGCTGGACGTTACCCAACGTCCGCAGTGGTATGTGGTACCCGGCGGATCTCGCGAGTACGTACGCGCCATTTTGGCCCAGTTGGGTGACCGCCTGACCCTACACCTCAACGCACCGGTGCAGCAGGTCATCCGTAACAACGGGGGCGTTGAAATCCAGCTTGCGCAATCGAGCCACACATTTGACCAGGTGATCTTCGCCTGCCATTCCTCACAGGCACTGGCAATGCTTGCTCACCCTACTTCTGCGGAAAGCGAGGTGCTGGGCGATATTGGCTGGCAGCATAACGAGGTGGTTTTACACAGCGATCCACGCTGGTTGCCGGTGCGCGAGCGTGCCTGGGCGAGCTGGAACTATCGCCTGAGCGAACGGGACCAGGCCAGCGCCTGCGTCACCTACAACATGAATATATTACAAGGGTTACCTGAGGGTAGCCCCCTGTTCTGCGTCACCCTGAACCCGGAAACGCCGGTGGACGAACGCTACATCTGGAAACGCTTTGTCTACGAGCATCCGCTGTTTAACCCGAAAAGCTGGCGTGCCCAGTCGCGCCGCAGCGAGATTAACGGCCACCAACGGAGCTGGTTCTGTGGAGCCTACTGGTACAACGGTTTTCACGAGGATGGGG
>NZ_JAELTL010000216.1:0-397 GCF_016428815.1 Serratia sp. ASV30
TTCTTTTATGAGCTCCTCTAGCTGCCTTCCCCTTTGGCGTCCTTGAGCTTCTCCTTTCTCCCAATCTTGTGCTAGCTGGATTATTGAACTCGGAGCCATTCCGCAAAATCGGGCTAATCCTTGAAGAGACAGGAAAGTTTCCCCATTCGGGAGAATCCCCATACTAATGTTATCTATTTCTTTTATTGCTATAGGTGCAATGGAAAGTGATTGCTGTTTCATAAAATATTCCTCAAATTAGTTTTGTTTTTTCCACTAGTGTAATTTTAAAAGGAATTAAACGAAAAAATCTTTTATTGTTATAGACAAACCGGTAGCAAGTACATTTATCACTTCTAATGTAGGATTTCTAACCCCTCGTTCTACCCCACTCACATAGGTACGGTCTAGCCCGCAC
>NZ_JAELTL010000217.1:0-396 GCF_016428815.1 Serratia sp. ASV30
GTGCTATCTCTCTGGAAAAGTACTCTCTGTTTATGAAGATATTCATAGAAACGCTTACTTAAGAAAAACCTCACACGTCATTATTGCAGACAAGGACTTTTTACATATGCTAGGGCTTGGGGTAAATGAAGAGATTTCACGATCTGTCTCTTTCATATCAAGCGAGGATTGTAATTTAAGCTATTTTGACAAAATGCTAAACTCACATAACTCTGATCATTCTCAACAATTCCGGGTACGTGAACACTCCTCATTCTGGAGTCTAAAACAGAGAGAGAAGCGTATATGCTTTTATCTCTATAATGGTTTTACTCCATCTTTTATAGGCTCATTGCTGGGGATTCACTCTAAAACTGTCAGCTACTATCGCATGAGAATAATGAAAAAAATAGGATG
>NZ_JAELTL010000219.1:0-395 GCF_016428815.1 Serratia sp. ASV30
CCCCCCACCCTCGCCTGCCCCGCCCCCCCCTCCCCCTTCTCCCCCCCGCTACTCCCCCCTACTCGCTATCATTCTGATCCTCCGCCCCCCGCTATCTTCCCTCTTTTGTCATCGTCGGCAGCGTGTTTTGTTTATATTAGACACTTTCTAGTTTGGTTGCGGGGGCCAGATTTGAACTGACGACCTTCGGGTTATGAGCCCGACGAGCTACCAGGCTGCTCCACCCCGCGTCCGAAGTGAGCCAAATATACAGGAAACAACAAATCATATGAGAGACCTAGAGACATATCGTATCATAGCGGGTGCCGGCTTTTGACAGACGACCTTCGGGTGGGGTGGCCGGGGAGCTAGCGGGGGGCTCCACGCCGCGGGGGGGGGGTGCGTGGGCTTGCGGG
>NZ_JAELTL010000220.1:0-392 GCF_016428815.1 Serratia sp. ASV30
AATTAGGATAAATTGGAAGACAAAGTACTTTCCTAGCAATTTCATTGGCAACAGGGAGGTTTTCTTTAGAGGCTGACTTCATACCTTTATACATTGAGAAATCGGTAATTAGTGGATAAAAATACCGACGAGAATATACATTATTCTGTTTTAAATAATGATAGAGTTCCTCTCTATTCATCCTAAATTCATCTTCAACTAAAATTGGAAAATATGCATAATTAGCATCAACTTGGCCAGACTGCGGTACTATAGTGATTCCTTCCAGTTTTTCAAATGCATTATGATATGCCTCATCGATTTCTTTTCTGCGTTGGATAGTTTTATCAACATGTTTGAGTTGAAGTAACCCAAAGGCAGCATTGATCTCACTCATTTTCCCATTAATACCT
>NZ_JAELTL010000221.1:0-391 GCF_016428815.1 Serratia sp. ASV30
GTTTTAGGCTTTTCTATATGTGCGTTTTTTTCCACATCAACTGATTGTGAAAACGAGCTGTTGGGCAAGCCAGTCATATGCGATGAACAAGAGCTTTGGCTACAGTGTGATCCTGAATCGACACAATTTATCGTTGCACTTGAATTTGAAGAGCATGCCCTACGAGATGAATGGCTAAAGAAATTAGCGAAGCATCAGTGTCGCTCTGTCTCTGTAATCCCAACACTCCGCGGTGTACCGCTTTATGGTACTGATATGTCATTTATTTTTAGCCATGAAGTGATGATACTCAGGGTAAGCAACAATTTAGCGAAAAGAACCTCTCGATTCCTTAAACGATCTTTTGACCTCATAGGATCGGCAGTTATCATTACTTTACTTTCCCCGATTC
>NZ_JAELTL010000222.1:0-388 GCF_016428815.1 Serratia sp. ASV30
CCCCCCCCCCCCCCCCCCCCCCCCCCCCCCCCCCCCCCCCCCCCCCCCCCCCCCCCCCCCTTTTTCATGCTCCGGCTCCCACCGAGATCTACACCCAGTTGGCATCGTCGGCAGCGTCAGATGTGTATAAGAGACAGCCCCATAGGTGATACCGGTATACAGAAAAGGCTGGGCCGACTCTTTGCCGTAGAGCAGAATAAATTGCCCTGGGATAAACGCCGCCAAAAAGTTGGCTTCATTGGCGCGGGATACTGTCTCTTATACACATCTCCGAGCCCACGAGACAGGAGGTATCATCTCGTATGCCGTCTTCTGCATTAAAAAAAAGGGGGGGGGGGGGGGGGGGGGGGGGGGGGGGGGGGGGGGGGGGGGGGGGGGGGGGGGGGGG
>NZ_JAELTL010000223.1:0-387 GCF_016428815.1 Serratia sp. ASV30
GGTTTATTCTCTACGTTTACCAAGTAATAATGAGGTTTTGTTGATTTTTTCATGACGATACCTGACAAGTTAGCCTATTTGAATAAGCGAAAATATATCAGGCGCCATTATCCACTTTATAACTTAATTACAAGTGGCGGTTCGGAGAAGGTAGAGCACCATTACCTTTGAGTCAATTATCATTCAACAAAACAGGGAAATCAAGGGAAAAATAAAAATGTAAAACAAGATTTTCAAGACCCAAATAATGATAAATGGCGCCCCACTAACATATTGTATTATATTTATTTTATTTTTAGAGGTTACACACTGGTATCATTACCATGCACATCTCACTTACTAATTAGCTACATTACTTACTATAGTTTAACTTAGAATCAATACGGC
>NZ_JAELTL010000224.1:0-385 GCF_016428815.1 Serratia sp. ASV30
GTCCTAAAGACTAGATCAGGGAGGGGAGATGAACTATCTGTATTCACTATTATCAATTGTTACCTTATGGCCTTTGTACTTAATTATAAAGGGGCTGACGTCATCTTATTACCCATACTCTGGATTTTACGCTATCCTGGTCGCATCGTTATTTATGCTGTTCCATCTGTATGTCTTCAACTTTCAATTAATTCCGATACTTGGTATCGCTGTGCCAGATGATAACGAGTTCATGTCGTATGTCCCGTATTTATATGGATTATTGACCGCTGCCGTCTGTGCAGTGGCTCACAATAGAAGTAAGGAATAATCATATAATAGCAGGGGGAAGGTGTTATCTTTCGATTATTAATTTTTTAATGACGTGTCTGGGTGAGTCTATGAG